>DASWQJ010000326.1:0-2112 GCA_036403795.1 Stenotrophomonas sp. | reverse complement strand
CACCGGGCTTGTCCATCCGGATGGTGCGGGCCCGGAAAAACCAGCTCGCCCGGTACGTTATAATTACTTTATGATATCGACGCCCCCAAATGTAACAGAATAGGCGAGGGTTGGAGAAGGATTTGGCGATCCAAGCCAGGGGATTCGCACTTAGCATCTCCTTGACATCCCAGCGGGGGCTTGCGCGGCTCGGGCGAGATCGATTCTACCTTCCGGCGTAGCAGACACGTTGCGTGGGAGGACGGCTTGGATCGGTTCATCGCCTGCTGGGAGGGTCTGGAAGACCCGCGCACCGGCAATGCCGGGCTGCACGACTTCCACGAACTGCTGATGATCGCGCTCTGCACGGTGCTGTGCGGCGGTCAGAGCGCGGTTGCCATGGAGCGGTTCGCGGAAGCGAAAGAGACCTTTCTACGCCGCTTTCTCAAGCTGGAGAACGGCCTGCCCAGCCACGACACCTTCAGTCGGCTGTTCCGGCTGCTCGATCCGGAGCGGTTCGGTGCTGCCTTCCACCAGTTCATGGCCAGTTTCGCCGATACGGTTGAGGGCGTCGTGGCGATTGACGGCAAGGTCCTGCGCCGCTCCTTCGATCGCGCCAGTGGCCAGTCGGCCTTGCACATGGTCAGCGCGTGGGGCTGCGAGCAACGCCTTGTGCTGGCGCAGATTGCCACCGACGCCAAGTCGAATGAGATCACCGCCGTGCCGAAGCTTCTGGAGATGCTCACATTGAAGGGCACGATCGTGACCACCGACGCGCTCAACTGCCAGCGTGCCATTGCCCGGCAGATCGTCGATCAGGGCGGCGACTACGTCCTGGCGCTGAAGGGCAACCAGGGCACGCTGCATGAGGACGTCAGCACATTCCTCGACGATCCGGCGCACGAGGCGACGGCGCGTGCGCAAACCGTTGATGCCGATCACGGCCGCATCGAAACCCGCACGGCCCTGGTCTCGAGCGAGATCGACTGGTTGCAGGAGATCCACCATTGGCCTGGCCTGGCCGCCATCGGCAAGGTCACCCGCATCCGCGAAACCGCGGCCAAGACCACCACTGAGACGGCCTATTACCTGCTCAGCACAGCGTTGTCCGCCGAGCGCTTCAACGACGTGGTCCGCCAGCATTGGAGCGTTGAAAATCAGCTGCACTGGCGGCTTGATGTCGTGATGAATGAGGACCAGGACAGAACCCGCATGGGCAACGGACCACAGAATCTCGCCATCCTGCGGCACATGGCACTCAACGTCATGCAGAAGGATGGCTCGAAGGAGGCGTTGCGCGGCAAGTTTCAGCGGGCCGGATGGGACAACGCCTATCTCTCCCGCCTCCTGGCTTTATTCTGAAGTGCAATTGCCCTGCACGTTTCAGAAGTCAACATTCGACCCGTGTGCAACACCGTCTGCTGGATCACCTCGTGTTGCGCACGAGCCAGGCCCTGTGAAACGTCAGGCGGGCGGGTCGTCGCCAGCACCGGCATCGTCCGGCTGCGCATCGATCCCTGCTGGCCGGACCTGCCGATGCCCGACCTGCGCCGGATCATTGCCGCCGACTGCCCGCGGATGATCGCCGGCCAAATGCATGACGTCTGCGGCGTGCATTTCCCGGGGTTGATCGGGCTGGATGCAGACTTGTCCCGGCCGCGTCCCTGAGTGTCTACGCCCGCCCCACATCGCGCTGTAGGAATGCGATTGCGATGCAGCCGACTAGGCATGCAAACGCGCAGATGCCGAATGCCGCCAGCCACGCCGCCAGCTGCGCCGTTCCGCCGAAGCGATCGAGTGCCACCCCGAACAGCAGCGTGCCGAGGAACCCACCAGCAAAGCCGATGCAGGAGTACACTGCAACGATCGATCCTCTTCGCCCAGGCTCGGCGACCGCGAGCATGCCCGAGGTGAGGTTAGAGAAGTTGCCCTGCACGACGAAGCCCGCGACCATCGCGAGGGCGACGACCGCGTCGTATGGCAGCATCATGGCGAAGCCGAACAATGCGTTCACCAGCACCGATACGAGGAACACGCCCATGGCGGTGGCGCGCAAGCCAAGGCGCAATGACGACTCGTTGCCGCACAGGCCCGCCGGCACGCCCAGCAAGCCGATCAACGCACCGATCGCCA
>DASWQJ010000325.1:0-8564 GCA_036403795.1 Stenotrophomonas sp. | reverse complement strand
ATCGTTCGTCTTCCTGTTGGCTTTGAAGGGGGCGTGCTTGCGCGCGCCCCTGCATCTGGAGTTGCCATGTTCCGTTCAATCCGCCTCACGCGCCTGCTGGGGCGCGCATTCGTGTTCGTGCTTGCGGTCGCCGCCCTGCCCGCGCTGGCGCAGAGCTCTTACTACTTTCCGAGTGCCACGCCGGAGTTCGATCCGGCCGTGCCCACGCCAGAGCAGTTCCTGGGTTACCCGATCGGCAGCCGTTACACGCGGCACGATCGCCTGGTGGACTATTTCCGCGAACTGGCGCGCGTGTCCGACAAGGTCTCCCTCAAGGAGATCGGGCGCAGCTATGAGGATCGCCCGCTGATCTCGGTGATCGTGACGTCGGCCCAGAACCAG
This sequence comes from Stenotrophomonas sp., assembly GCA_036403795.1. GTDB lineage: Bacteria > Pseudomonadota > Gammaproteobacteria > Xanthomonadales > Xanthomonadaceae > Stenotrophomonas_A. The sequence continues at coordinate 8,183 of DASWQJ010000325.1, read as the reverse complement.
TCGCGCCTGGAAGCGTTGCGTGCCGCCCACGCGCGATTGGCCGACCCGCGGGATACCCATGTCGATCCTGCGCAGGTGCCGGTGGTGGTGGGCCTGTACTACAGCGTGCATGGCAACGAAACCAGCAGTGGCGAGGCCGCCATGCTGACGGCTTATTACCTGGTCGCGCATCGCGGTGCCGACACCGCGCGCTGGCTGCAGGAAGCCATCGTGCTCATCGACCCGGCACAGAACCCGGATGGTCGTGATCGTGCCGCCAATTGGCACAACGCATGGCGGAGCACGCCGCCGGTATCCGATCCGCTGGACAAGGAGCATGTAGAGCCCTTTCCCGGTGGCCGTGGCAATCATTACTTCACTGACCTCAATCGGGACTGGCTGGCGATCACCCAGCAGGAAACGCGGGCCAAGCTGGCGTTGTTCCACCAGTGGTATCCCAACGTGCAGATCGACTTCCATGAAATGGGGGCCGGCAGCACGTATTACTTCGAACCTTCGCCACAGAGCATGCAGAGCCCGCTGCTGCCCAAGGCCTCCTACGATTGGAACGTGACGCTGGCCAAGTACCACGCGCAGGGACTGGATGCGCTGGGGTCGCTCTACTACAGCGGCGAAAATTTCGACAACTTCTCGCCGGTTTATGGATCGACTTATCCGGATTTCCATGGCGGTGTAGGCGCCACGCTGGAGCAGGCCAGTTCGCGCGGCCTGGTGCAGGACACGGCCAACGGGCCGCTGGAATTCCGCTTCACCATCCGCAATCACGTGGCGACCGGGTTGGCGACGGTGCGTGGGTCGGTGGCTGAGCATGCTGGCCTGCTTGCCTTGCAGCAGGACTTCTTTCGATCAGCGTTGAAGCAAGGCCAGCAGTATCCGGTGGCGGCGTTCGTGTTTGGCGATCGCCAGGACCCGACCACGAGCCGTGCGCTGCTGGATCTGTTGCTGCAGCAACATATCCAGGTGCAGCCGTTGAGCGAGTCGGTCGAACTGCAGGGACAGCGCTACGAGTCGGGTTCTGCGTGGGTCGTGGCATCGGCCCAGCCGCAGTTTCGCCTGGTGCATTCGATCTTCGAGTCGACGCCGCCGGTAAAGGGCAGCGTGTATGGAAGCACCTCGTATGCCATCGCGCCGGCCTATGGGCTGTCGGTGGGACGCGCCAAGCGCGTGCCGGCCGGCGGTGGGATCCTGGCTGCCCTGCCCGCTTCGGCCGCGTCGGGAGTGGTCGGTGGTGCGGCCGGCTATGCGTATGTGATCGACTGGCGCGATGCTGCCGCGCCGCGCCTGTTGTATCGGCTGCTGGAGCTTGGCCTGCGAGTGCGCGTAGCCGGTCGCGAGTTCACGGTCGACACGTCGGCCGGCGAACGCTCGTTCGGCTATGGCAGCCTGGTGGTGCCAGTCACTGCGCAACCGCTCGCGGGCGAGTCACTGCGCGCGGCCATCGACGCGGCGGCGCGTGAGGCCGGGATCACGGTGGTGGGGTTGGTGAGCGGCCACAGTCGTAGTGGCATCGATTTGGGTAGCGATGGATTCAAGCCGGTGCGCAAGCCGAAAGTCGCACTGGTGATGGGCCAGGGCGTCAATTCGGCGGAGATCGGTTCGGCGTGGTTCCTGCTGGACCAGCAGTTGCACTGGCCGGCGACACGCTTGGACCCGGCGCAGTTGGCGACCGTGCCGCTTGAGGACTACACCAGCCTGGTGCTGTCGGGCGGCCAATACGCGGACCTGACGCCACGTGCGGTGGAAAAGCTGCGCCGCTGGATCGAGGCCGGTGGTTCGTTGGTGGCCTATGGCAGCGGGGCCAAGTGGGCCGCCGACCAACAGTTGGCGCCGTTTGTTCCCAAGCCTGAGGCGGGTGCGAAGCCTGAAGATGACAAGGAGGCGGCTGACGACAAGCGCCGCGATTTCGCCGATCGCCAGGACGTACTGTCGGAGCAACGTCTGTCGGGCAACCTGGTGTCGGCCGATGCGGATATCAGTCATCCGCTGGCCTGGGGCCTGCAGCGGCGCGACATCCACGTGAACCGTGAATCCAATCTGCGCCTGCCCAAGCCGGCCGACGCATTCTCCAGCGTGGTGCGCGTGTCGGCCAAGCCACAGATCAACGGCTATCTCTCGGAACAGAACCGCGGCAAATTTGCCGACGCATTGTGGGCAGGCGTCTATGCAGGGGGCAAAGGCAACGTCGTGCTGTTTGCCGATGACCCGGCCCATCGCAAGTACTGGCACGGCACCGAGCGCTTGCTGATCAATGCCCTGTTGTTCGGCGATCTCCTGACGCCGCCCCCCCCGCGGGGATAACGGGGTCAGGTTCACTTCCGGTCTGGCGGCAACGGTTCGCTTTGCCCTGGAGTGGACCTGTCCCGGTTGCCGCTCGCGTGGAAAACAGGAGGGCACGCTATGCGAGGCGCGCGCGCTCGTGCGGCGGCGCGCTGCATGGAGGGTGGGTCTTGCAGCCAGCGTGTGGGAGGGTAGGTTCTGAAAATAAGTGAACCTGACCCCGTTATTGGCTGCGGAAGCCGTTGGTGCGGTGGGTGCCGTCGCAGTAGGGCTTGTTGGCGGATCCGCCGCAGCGGCATAGGGTGGCCGAGGTCACGCGGTTGACGGTTCGGCCGGTGCCGCAGCAGATCTCGAGGTTGCCGGTGATCGACAACGGGCCGTTGATCTGCGGATCGATCTGCAGTTCGCCGCCACGTACCTTGAGCGGTTCGGAGACGGTCGTGGCCGGTTCGCCGGTGGCCTGGAAGTGGATGTCGTTGTGGCTGCCGTCGCAGAACGGCTTGTGCTTGGACGCACCACAGCGGCACAACACCGCGCGCATGCCGATGGCTTCGCCGTCGAGCACGATGTGCGCGCGCACGCCTAGCGGGCCGTTTTCGCGCAGCTGGATCAGGTTGACCGGCGGCGATGCTTCTTCGGCGCCGCCGTCGTGGCGTCGGTAGCCGATGGCACCGGACGGGCACAGGTGGGCGATGGTGACCAGTTCTTCGGTGCTCGCGGCGGCCGGGTGGATCCAGGGACCTTCGATATTGGCGATGAACACGCCCGGTAAACCGAGCACGCAGTGGCGCGCGTGGATGCAGCGTTTGCCGTCGTAGATCAGGTCCACCTGCGGGCCGGGTATGCGCTGCACGCCGTGGCCTTCATCGATGGGTTCGGGAATGCCGCCACTGGCGTTGGCCAAGGCCGCCGGCGCTTGGGGGGATTCGGAGGACGCCGCGGCCGGGCCGTCTGCAGGCAGCGAAATTGATGCTGATGCTGATGCTGATTTCGATGCGGATGCGGATGCGGATGCGGGTTCGGGTTCGGGTTCGGGTTCGGATTCGGAGGGCGATACCGGCGCGGACGTCGACGTCGACGTCGATGTCGATGCCGGTGTCGACGTCGGCGTCGCTGTCGCTGTCGAAGCCACCAACGCACCCGGTGACGTGCGGTTCGCCCCGGCTGGCGCGTGAATCGCTATCCCATCCCTTTCCGCCGGGAACGCGGCGTCGCGGCCACGCGCCAGGCGTGCACGCATCTGTCCTACCCCATCACGCGTCGCCGCCAGCAGCCCCGCCACGTCGGGGTAGGTATCGCCCAACTGGGCGCAGCCGCCCTGGATTTCGTCCAGGCGTTCCAGCAGCACGTCCACGCTGGCCACGTCGGCCAGCAAAGCGCCAGACGAACGCAGCGTGGCAAAGCTCAAACCCGCCGTCGCTTCGGGCAAGTCGGGACTGGCGGGCAAGGTGCCCAGGATCGTCGCCACCGGTGTGAGCAGATGCATCAGGTCCACGCTCGCCTGCACCAGGCTGCGCTGCATCGGCTCGCCGACGCCGCTCCAGGCCAATGCCAGGCAGCGCAAACTGTGGTTGTAGAGCGCGTTGCCAAGGTCGAGGACGCTCGCCGCCGGCTCGCGCGTGATCCACAGCTTTCCTTCGGGGGTGGGCGGGCGGCGCATCACCGGATTGTGCGCACTCATCCGCGCAGGACGAAACGCGGGACGCGCCTGCTGCAACGCCGCGTATTCGCGCTGGATCGCGAGGAAGCGCTGGTAATGCGAAGCCTCGTTGGCCGCCTCGGCGCCCTCGCCCTGCTCGACCACCGCGGTGATGGCGCATTGTGCGGTCTTCAGGCATCGCACCACCTTGAGGCCCGGCAAGCGCGCGACCTGGGCGCCGAGTTGATGCGCGGGATTGCCGACAAACACCGCCGCTTCGCCCAGCGTGGCCACCAGATGATCCAGACCGGCGCTGATCGAGTGATAAAGCTGGCCGACGGTGTCGTAGTTGGTGGCCGATGACATCAAGCGGTCCATCCGGCCGTCGCGCACATAGGCGCGCGCCGGCTCGAACCCTTCGCCATCGGGGATCTGTGCCCCTTCCGGCCGCTCGAGATAGATGAAGTGCGCCAAGGTCTGCGCATTGAACGGCGTCAACTTCACTACCACGCCGGCCGGGTGGTAGCCGGTGGCCACCGGAAAGTTCTGGTGTACGAGATGGGCCGGTGCGCCCAGGCTGCACAACAGGTTGCAGACCGTGGCCAGGTGCCCCATTTCCTCGACGGCGATCGACAGCACATGCTGGCGCCAACGTTGCACCGCGGCCAGCTCCGCCTCGCTGAGGTCCTCGTCCAGGCGTTCCTTGAGGCTGAAGGCGGCGTACAGATAGCAGCACATCAGGTGGTGCTCGATCTCGGCAGCTTCGGCCAGCAGGCCCCACAGCTGTTCGCGAGATACGGGCACCGTTGCTTGTCGGGTCATGGCTGGGATCCGCTGTGGCCTGTGCGCATGGTGCACCGTGCGCGGCGGCAGTGACAGCTATACCCAAGGATGAGCCCTGCCTGGGCGCCTGGCACGGCCCAGGCATCGCGCCAGCGCTGCCGCGCCAAGGCGTGCGTCGGGTCATCGCTTGAGCGGTGGATGCCGCGAAGACGCGTGGCGCGCTCGTCCAGCGATTGCGCGCGTTATTCGGCCGTGACCAGGCGCTTGGGCGGGGGCAACAGCGCCTTGTCCAGCTTGGCGGCAACGCCCACGCTGCGCCCGGCCAGGTTCGGCACGCTGTAGTGGACGGCGGTGCCCAGCACCTGCGCGGCCTGCGACAGCGTCATTCCGTAATCTTCGCGCAGCCATTGCACCAAGCCGGTGCTGGCGGCCTTGAGGGCCTCGTCCAGCGAGCCGGCCTGGCCGAGCGCCATGATCTGCGTCGGCGATTCCACGCGCGGCAGGTTGATACTTTTGTTCTTGATCAGCGCGACGGAAAAGACCACGTCCATCGAGGTTTCCAGGGCGTATTGCGAAGTCTCGCCATCGCCCTGCAATGCGTGGGCATCGCCCAGGTACAGCAGTGCGCCAGGCTGCTGCACCGGCAGGTAGACGGTATTGCCCTGGATCACTTCATTGAAATCCATGTTGCCGCCGAAGCGGCCGGTATCGCCGGTGGAAATGGCCGGCATGCCAAAACCTGGCGCCACTGCCAGCCCGCCCAGCATCGGCCGCACCGGCACCTGGTAGTCCTTCAGCGCACCCTGCGCGTTTTCCGGCCGGGCCAGGCCGCGGGCGCGATCCAGCTGCCAGCGCACCGGCTGGCCCAGATCGCTGGCCTGCGCCACCAGGCTGCTGCCCAGCGCGCGGCCCACGATGGTGTCTAGGCTGTCGGCGTAATCGCGATTGAGCGCGAGGCGCTTGAGATGCACCACCAACGTATCGCCCGGCTCGGCATCGGCGATGAAGAAGGGGCCGACCTGCGGATTGCCGAACAGCGCGCGGGTGATGCCCTGCTCGTCCACCCCACCCGAATCCAAGGTGCGGGTGTGCACGCTGTCGCCGGGCCACAGCACCAGCACGGGCGGACGATCGGCATCGAACGCATTGGCGTAGGAGTCGGGATCGAAGTCGAGGTGGCGCGGCGCGGCGGGACGCGGCGGCAGGCGCCAGCCGGTGACCGGATGCAAGACGCGACGATTGGCGTTGTTGGGGTCAGCGGCTTCCACCTGGCCCGCCAGGCGATCTGCGTTCAATCGGGCGTCGTAGTGGGCGACGCTTCCGCGGTTCTCGTCGACCTGCAACTGCAGATGGCCTTCCACCAGACGGCCGCGCGCGGGATCGCCATCGAGGGTGCCGCTCGCATCGGCGCCTGTGGCCTGCAGCTGCAAGGTGGAAAACGCCGGATTGCCCCACAGGTCGGTGCGCAGGATCCACACCTCCGCCGCCAGCACCGGCGCGCTGCACATCGCCACCGCGCACGACAGCGCGAATATCGCCTTCTTCATGAACCGCTCCCCGTTGGAGGCGCCATTTCGGCCTCGCGGCGATGGGATGTCAAACGCCGGCTGCGTACTGGGCTCCGCACCGGGCTGGCCATCGGCCTCTCCTTGCGTTGATCGTGCCGCCGGCGGTGAGGCGCACAGCGGTTTCGCGCGCGGTTGACCGCCGCCATGCCAGCGTGCACACCTACGAACGCTTACGGAGCAGCACGATGCCTACCCGCGACCAACTCGACGCCGACTTGAATGCGCTGGAGCAAATGCTGCCCGTGCAGGGCACGGCCGACGACGCCTCGTTCGACTACAACGCCTTCCAGGCGCGCGTGGCCGAGCTGATCCGAGTGGCCGATCCGCCCGACCAGGAATACGTGCGGGAGCGGGCCAACTGCATGCTGGGCGCCGCCGGGCTGGTCCCCTCGGACAACGAGGGCCAGTCCTGCGGTTGATCGGTGCCGCGCCGCCGCCCAGGCTTGCCTCGCCGGCCACGACGGCCGCTGGCACATGAATGACGGGTTTCCGGCGCTCCACCGACAAGGCCGGCCGGCTACAATCGCCCGCGCGAGCTGGACGGCTTGCGCGCGATAGCCGCGCGCGGGCAGGTCGACCGGGGCGCGGGTTGGGGACTGGCCTGCGTCGCTGCACGTTCGAATACGCCGCGTCGACCCCGCTGGACAGCGCTGCAAGCGTCTGCCCGGATCGGCCGATGCGCGGGTTTCCTGCCATGGATCGGCTATCCCAGCAAAAGATTCAACCTTCGCCGCGCCAGGGCGCTAATACCGTCAGGCACCTATTTGCCACTTCGGATTCCTTTGTCCACGTGATCGTCCAGCTGCGGCGCGATTTCCGCTCCGGCACCCCACGGGTGCTGGCGCCCATGTCCGCCTCCCTCCTGCTGCTGTATGCCATTGCCCTGGCCTGGGGCGGGCAATGGCTGGGCGCGGGTCTGGCCGCCGGGCTGGCGGGCCTGGCCGGCTGGCGGTTCTGGCGGATGCGCCGCTCGGCCAATCGCCCGACTGAAGGACTGTGGATCGCCGGGTTGGATGTCGCCGGTTGCCTGCTGGCCTGCTATTACAGCGGTGCAGCGGCGTTGCCGTGGTTGTTCCCGGTGATGATGACCAATTATTTCCTGTGCGAGCCGCGCCGCGCGGTGCTGCTCAACGTCCCGCTGCTGCTGGTGCCGATCCTGTTGCCGGGCATGTTGACCGGCCTGGGACAGGGCTTTTCGGTCATCGCGGTCGGATTGCTGACGATGGTGCTGGGCTTGGCGTTTTCGGTACGACTGCAGGACGACCGGGTGCATCTGGAAGAGTTGGCATCGCTGGATGCACTGACCGGATTGCCCAACCGGCGCATGCTGGAGCGCGCGATGACGCGCCAGATCGATGAGCGTCGCGACCATGAACGGCTGAACGGGCTGATCATCCTGGACGTGGACCACTTCAAGGAGGTCAACGACGTCTACGGCCATTCGGCCGGGGACGCGGCGCTGGCGGATCTGGCGACGATCCTGCGGTTCGAGTTGCGCAGCGGCGATGAGGTGTTCCGGTTCGGCGGCGAGGAGTTCGTGGTGCTGCTGCGGGTCGAGTCGTTGGCGGACCTGGAGCTGGCGACCGAGCGGTTGCGCAAGGCGATCCGCAGTGCGTTGCGCGGCCCGGGTGGTCGGATCACGGTGTCGTTGGGGGCGGCGCGGCATGCCGGGGAGACGCATTGGCAGGATTGGTTTTCTCGGGCTGATGCGGCGCTTTATCTGGCCAAGAACAATGGGCGGGATAATTATCGGGTGGCCGATCACCTTTGAGGTGGTGTTTTTTTTTGGCTTCCGGTTTGTCTGGGTTGGCTTGGTGGTGGCCGTGCGCCTTTTGGCTGGCGCCTTCACTCGTGCGGTTGTGCCGGGTGTGTGGCTTGCGAGTTGGGTTTTTTGTTGTGGGCGCGGTGGTTTGGGC
>DASWQJ010000324.1:0-11333 GCA_036403795.1 Stenotrophomonas sp. | reverse complement strand
CGATGCACGATCCAGCGGTCCAGCGCCACCATGTCGTCCAGCGCGCGCAGGTCGCGCGCCGGCTCGAAACCGTCCAGGTTGCCGAGCAGGAAGCGCGCGGTATTGCGCAGGCGACGATAAGTGTCGGCATTGCGCTTGAGGATTTCCTGCGACAGCGACATTTCGTTGCTGTAGTCGGCCGAGGCGATCCACAGGCGCAGGATGTCCGCGCCCAGCGTCTTCATGATGTCCTGCGGCTCGATGCCGTTGCCAAGCCGCTTGGACATCTTGCGGCCATGTTCGTCCACGGTGAAACCGTGGGTGAGGCACTGTTTGTACGGCGCCGCCTTGTCGATGGCCACGCCGGTCAGCAGCGAGGACTGGAACCAGCCGCGATGCTGGTCCGAGCCTTCCAGGTACAGGTCCGCCGGCCACGGCAGGCCGCGCTCGCGCAGCACCGCTTCGTGGGTGATGCCCGAGTCGAACCATACATCCAGGATGTCGGTGATCTTGTCGTACTGGTCCGCTTCGGCGCCCAGCAGCTCGGCGGCGTCCAGCGAATACCACACGTCCACCCCGCCCTGCTCCACCCGATCGGCGACCTGCCGCATCAGCTCGGTGCTGCGCGGATGCGGATCGCCGGTCTCGCGGTGCACGAACAATGCGATCGGCACGCCCCACGTGCGCTGGCGCGAGATCGTCCAGTCCGGCCGCCCCTCGACCATGCCGGCGATGCGGGCCTGGCCCCATTCGGGATACCACGTCACCTGTTCGATGGCCTTGAGCGCATCGGCACGCAGGCCTGCCTGTTCCATCGAGATGAACCACTGCGGCGTGGCGCGGAACGCGATCGGCGTCTTGTGGCGCCAGCAGTGCGGGTAGCTGTGGGTGAGCTTGAAGGCGGCCAGCAGCGCGCCATTGGCACGCAGGCAGTCGATGATGACGTCGTTGGCCTTCCAGATATGCAGGCCCGCCAGCGGGGTATCGCCAAACGGTGGGGTCGACGGCAAATACACGCCGCGGCCATCCACCGGATTGATCTGCGCGGCCGTGTAACGATCGAGCAGGCCGTACTGCTTGGAGACCTGGTAGTCCTCCTGGCCGTGGCCGGGCGCGGTATGCACCGCACCGGTACCGTCATCGGCCGACACGTGGTCGCCCAACAACACGGGAAGGTCGCGCTCGGCATAGAACGGATGGGCCAACTGCAGGCCCTCCAGCGCACGACCGGCCACGCGGCCATGGACCACCGGCTCGTCGGTCACGCCATAGCGCGACAAGGACTTCCCGACCAGCGCATCGGCCAGCACCAGCCAGCGCGGCTGGCCGCGATGCGCGGGGCCTTCGACCAGCGCGTATTCCAGTTCTGCGCCGAGCGTGACCGCCAGCGAGGCCGGTAGCGTCCACGGCGTGGTGGTCCAGATCGGCACGGCCACTTCCACGCCGGCCGGCAACGTCACGCCGAACAGTGCCGCCATGGCCTGCGGGTCGCGCGCGGCATAGGCGACGTCAACCGCGGGAGATTCCTTGTCGGCGTACTCGATCTCCGCCTCGGCCAACGCAGATCCGCAGTCGAAACACCAGTGCACCGGCTTGACGCCGCGGCTGAGGTGACCGTTGTCGACGATGCGCGCCAGCGCGCGCATCTCGTTGGCTTCGAAACGGAAGTCCAGCGTCTTGTACGGGTTGTCCCAGTCGCCGATCACACCCAATCGCTTGAAGTCGCGACGCTGCAGGTCGATCTGCTCGGTGGCGTATTCGCGGCACTTCTGCCGGAACTGCTGCGCATCGAGCTTGACGCCGACCTTGCCGTATTTTTTCTCGATGGCGATTTCGATCGGCAGCCCGTGGCAATCCCAGCCCGGGATGTACGGCGCATCGAAGCCGGCCAACGACTTGGACTTGACGATGATGTCCTTGAGGATCTTGTTGACCGCGTGGCCCAGGTGGATCGCGCCGTTGGCGTAGGGCGGGCCGTCATGCAGCACGAAGGTGGGGCGGCCGGCCGCGTGCGCGCGCAGCTTGGCGTAAAGGCCCTCTTCTTCCCAGCGCGCCAGCATGCCCGGTTCGCGTTTGGGGAGGTCGCCACGCATCGGGAATTCCGTTGCCGGCAGGTGGAGGGTGGCTTTGTAGTCCTGGCTCACGCGGTGGCTCGCAGTCGATGTTCGGAAAGGATGCGACGTGCCTGCTCGGCGTCGCGGTGCATCTGCTCGGTCAACGCCGGCAGATCGTCGAATTTTTCTTCGTCGCGCAACTTGGCGACGAACTCCACTTCGATGTGGCGCCCGTACAGGTCGCCGTGGAAGTCGAACAGGTGCGCTTCGAGCAATGGTTCGATGCCGGCCACGGTCGGGCGCGTGCCGAAGCTCGACACCGACGGCCAAGGCTGCTCGAACACCCCGTGCACCCACGTCGCATAGATGCCCGACAGGGCGGGTGTGCGCGAAAACCTCAGGTTCGCGGTGGGGAAGCCCAGCGTGCGGCCGAGTTGCTTGCCACGCACCACCCGGCCATCGATGGCATACGGTCGACCCAGCAGGTCGGCGGCATGCGCGAACTCGCCAGCGACCAGCAATTCGCGGATGCGGGTACTCGAGATGCGTTCACCGCGCAGGTGCACGGGCTCGATTTCACCCGCACTGAAACCCAGCGCGTCGCCCATCTGCTGCAGCAGCGCGATGTCGCCGGCCCGCTTGTGGCCGAAGCGGAATTCCGGCCCGATCCACACCTCGCGCGCGGCCAGGCGGCCGACCAGGCAGCGGCGCACGAAATCCTCGGCACTGAGCGAAGCGAGCCGGCCGTCGAAGCGGACCAGGCCCACCCCTTGCGCGCCAAACCGGCGCAGACCCTCCACCTTGGTTCGCGCCAGGGTCAGGCGCGGCGGCGGGGAGCGTGGGGCAAAGAACTCGCGCGGCAGGGGTTCGAACGTGACTGCGACCGCGGGCACCCCGAGCACTTGGGCACGGGCTACGGCTTGGCGCACCAGCGCGCGGTGACCCAGGTGCAGGCCATCGAAGGCGCCAATGCAGACCACGCTTCCGTTCGGGAACAAAGTCCCGCCCTCGACGTCTCGAAATAGGCTGCTCGATAACCCGCTCATTGGCGCTCTGGCATCCGGCCCCCGCAGGACCGGCTCTTTACGTTGGGTAATCATGAAGTATAGCCGGGCCGGTGCGACTCAATGCTCGCGCAGGTCGCGCGGCCGGAACCCGAGCGCGAGCAGTGCCAGCAGATACGTGGCGCCGCCGCTGCCCACCAGCAGGGACAGGCCACCGATGCGATGCCATTTGTCCATGCCGGTGAATCCCGGCAGCCACCACAGCAGCGCCAGCAATACCGCCACCATCGCCGCACAGGCCACGCCCAGCCGCGCGGCATAACCGCCCCAGCCCGGGCGGCGTTGGTACACCCCGCTCTTGCCCAGCCAATACCAGAGCAGGCCGAGGTTGAGATAGCTGGACAGCGCGCTGGCAATGCCCAGCGCCAGGTGCAGGCCGGGCTGCTGCCCGATCGCCACCATCACGCCCTGGGCCTTCAATTCGTCGGGCACCATTACCTGGTACAGCACCGCCAGGAACAGCAGGTTGAGCACCATGTTGGCGATCAGCGCGGCAATGCCGGCGCGCACCGGCGTGCGGGTGTCCTGGCGGGCGAAGAATGCCGGCAGCACCACTTTGAGCAGCGCGAAGGCAGGCAGGCCGAACGCCAGGCCATAGACCGACAAGGCCGTCATGCGCGTGGCGAACGCGGTGAAGGCGCCGTATTGGAAGAGCGTGGCGATCAGCGGTTCGGCCAGTAGCACCAGCCCGAGCATGGCCGGCACCGCGATCAACAGCGTGGTGCGCAGGCCCCAGTCCAGCGCGCCGGAAAAGCCCTGGCGATCGGTCTTGACATGATGCCGCGCCAGCGCCGGCAGGATCACCGTACCCAGCGCCACGCCGAATACCCCCAGCGGCAGTTCCAGGAAGCGGTCGGCCAGCGACAGCCAGGACTGCGACCCGTCGACCAGGCGCGCAGCAATCACCGTATCCAGCAGCAGGTTGATCTGCGCCACCGAGGAGCCAAACAGCGTCGGCACCATCAGCGTGAGCACCTTGCGCACGTCGGGATGCCGCCAGCCCCAGCGCGGCAGGGTAAGCAGGTCGATGCCGCGCAGCGAGGGCAGCTGGAACAGCAGCTGCAGCGCGCCGGCTGCCAGCACCGCCCAACCCAGGGCAAGAATCTTCTGCTCCGGCTCGCCACCCAGCCGCGGCGCCAGCCACAGCGCGCCGGCGATCATGCACAGGTTGAGGATGACCGGCGTGAGCGCCGGCATCGCGAAACGCTGGAAGCTGTTGAGCGCCCCGCCCGCCAGCGCGGTGAGCGAGACGAACAGCAGGAACGGGAAAGTCAGGCGGAACAGCTCCACCAGCAGGCCCTGCTTCTGCGGGTCGGTGGCCACCCCGCTGCCGAACAGCCAAGCCAGCTGCGGCGCGAAGAGCAGGCCCAACGCGGTGACGACCAGCAGGGTCGCGCCCAGCGTGCCGGACACGCGCGACATCAATTCGCGCAGGTCGCCGTGGGGTCGGGTTTCCTTCACCTCGGTGAACACGGGCACGAATGCCGTGGCGAAAGAGCCCTCGGCAAACAACCGGCGCAGGAAATTGGGCACCCGAAAGGCCACCCAGAAGGCGTCTGTGACGGCATTGGTGCCGAACTGGGTGGAGATCACCTGGTCCCGGACCAGGCCCAGTACCCGCGACACCATGGTCATACTGCTGAAGGACAGCAGCCCCCGCATCATCCGCGGCTTGCTCAACGTGTAACCCTCTTGACAACTGACTTGACGTGATAGTTTGGAGCCATCATACTTTCGCGCTTGCTTTTCCCTACACCGATTTTTTCAGGAAACCACCACCGTGGCCAATATCAAGTCCGCCAAGAAGCGCGCCAAGCAGACCGTCGTGCGCAACACGCGCAACACGGCCCAGCGTTCGATGCTGCGCACCGCCGTCAAGAAGGTGCTCAAGGCCCTTGACGCCAATGACGCCGCCGGCGCCCAAGCCGCTTTTGCCGTCGCCCAGCCGATCCTCGACCGTTTCAGCTCGCGCGGCCTGATCCACAAGAACAAGGCTGCCCGTCACAAGAGCCGCCTGACCGCTCGCATCAAGGCCCTCCAGGCTGCCTGAACCGGCATGATGTGTGCGGTGCCCGGACGCTTCGCGGCGTCCGGCGCCACAGAAAAACCCGGCCTCGGCCGGGTTTTTCGTGTCTGAAGGCCGGTGCTCAGTGGGCATCGGCATCTTGCAGGGCGTGCTCGCGCTGGCGGTCGAAGAAGGCCATCACGTCTTTCATGATCGGCCAGGTGCCCTCGCGGCCCAGGGCCGAAACCAGGTACCAGGGACCGGTCCAGCCGAGCTCGGCCACGATCGCGGCGGCGGCAACCTGCGCCTCTTCCTCGAACATCAGGTCGGCCTTGTTGAGCACCAGCCAGCGCGGCTTGGCCAGCAACTCGGGATCGTGCCGGTCCAGCTCACGCTCGATGGTGCGCACCTGGTCGGCGGGGGAAACCCCCTCCACCCCACCTTCCATCGGCGAGATGTCCACCAGGTGCAACAGCAGGCGGGTGCGCTGCAGGTGGCGCAGGAACTGCGCGCCCAGGCCGGCGCCGTCGGCGGCCCCTTCGATCAGGCCCGGAATGTCGGCGATGACGAAGCTGCGATAGGCCTCGACGCTGACCACGCCCAGGTTGGGATAGAGCGTGGTGAAGGGATAGTCGGCCACCTTCGGCGTGGCCGCCGAGACGGCACGGATCAAGGTGCTCTTGCCGGCGTTGGGAAAACCCAGCAAGCCGACGTCGGCTAGCAGCTTGAGTTCGAGCTTGAGCAGGCGCTCTTCACCGGCTTCGCCCGGCAAGGCCTGCCGCGGCGCACGGTTGGTCGAACTCTTGAAATGCATGTTGCCCAGGCCGCCCTTGCCGCCCTTGGCCACCAGCAGGCGATCACCATGCTGGGTCAGGTCGCCGATCACCTCGTCGGTATCGACGTTCATGATGACGGTGCCGACCGGCACGACGATCAGGCGGTCTTCGCCGGCCTTGCCGTACATCTGCCGGCCCATGCCGTTCTCGCCGCGCTGCGCCTTGAAGATGCGCTCATGGCGGAAATCGACCAGCGTGTTGACGTTTTCGTCGGCCTGCAGCCAGACGCTGCCGCCGTAGCCGCCGTCGCCGCCGTCCGGCCCGCCCAGCGGGATGAACTTCTCGCGCCGAAAGCCGACGCAGCCATTGCCGCCGTTGCCGGCGATGACCTGGATTTCCGCTTCGTCTACGAGTTTCATGGCAGTGACTTCAAGGAATACGGGAGAGATGCCGCAGGACGGCGTGGCCGAAGCGCTCTGGCCGGCAACGGACTTTAGCAAGCCCGGGGCAAGAGGCCTTCATGGCCGGTGTGGCGGGCTTTGCCCGCCCATGAAACAAAAGCCCCGCCGAAGCGGGGCTGGTGGTCAGTGGGACCGAAGTCCCGGTCCAGACTTCAGGCCTGGACGACGCTGACGGTACGACGCTTCTTCGCACCCTTGACCGAGAACTCCACGGTGCCGTCGACGAGCGCGAACAACGTGTGGTCGCGGCCCAGGCCGACGCCGGCGCCCGGATGGAACTGGGTGCCGCGCTGACGCACGATGATGTTGCCCGCATCGATGGCCTGGCCACCGAAGATCTTGACGCCGAGGTACTTCGGGTTGGAGTCGCGGCCGTTGCGCGAGGAACCTACGCCCTTCTTATGTGCCATGACTGCTTCTCCTTACTTGTTGCCACCGGCGATGCCGGTGATCTCGATTTCGGTGTAGTACTGACGATGACCCTGACGCTTCATGTGGTGCTTGCGGCGACGGAACTTGATGATGCGCACCTTGTCCGCGCGGCCGTGCGAGACGACCTTGGCGGTGACCGAGGCGCCCTGCAGCGCATCGCCCAGCTTGATACCGTCGCTGTCGCCCAGCATCAGGATATTGTCGAACTTGATCTCGTTGCCGGCTTCGACTTCGAGTTTTTCCACGCGGAGCGTTTCGCCCTGCGCGACGCGGTATTGCTTACCGCCGGTGACCAGTACTGCGTACATGGGTTGTCTCTTCTGTAGTTATTCTGAGAGTGCTTGCATTGCTTTGAACTGCCATTAGGTACATACCCGACGGACAGACCGGCAAGTCTAACGGAACCAGCTACTTAGGGTCAAATGACCCCCTCCCTGGGACTGAACGAAGCGAACGGGGCGAACGGGGCGGGGCTGGGTCGGGGAGCCCATATTTGGGGTCAGGGGCGGGCCGCCACTGCGATCAGGGGCATCTTGGCAGGCCGGGACGTGGGCTTTGCCTGCGGCTGACCCTTCCGGGGGCTTCCGTCGGGCTTGGAAGGCCGCCCAGGGCAAACCGAAACGGGATCCTGCCTGCTCGACAGGGGCTCCGTAGGGCCAGGACCTCCGCTCGGGCGCGATCGTGACCCGGGTCTCAGCTCCTGAGACTGGGGCTGGCCACCCTTCCTTTCCTGCGATTTGCCCCCACCTGACTCACTCGATACGCTGCTCTATTGGCCTGCCCTGGCCACCCTCCCCCTGCTCGAAGGCACCGAAGGCAACCGATGGCGCTGGACTACATCCGCATCCGCGGCGCGCGGACGCACAATCTCAAGAATCTCGATCTCGACCTGCCCCGCGACAAGCTGATCGTCATCACCGGACTGTCCGGTTCGGGCAAGTCTTCGCTGGCGTTCGACACCATCTACGCCGAGGGCCAGCGCCGTTACGTCGAGTCGCTGTCGGCGTACGCGCGGCAATTCCTCAGCGTGATGGAAAAGCCGGACGTCGATCATATCGAGGGCCTGTCGCCAGCGATTTCGATCGAGCAGAAGTCGACTTCGCACAACCCGCGTTCGACGGTCGGCACGATTACCGAAATCTACGATTACCTGCGCCTGCTGTATGCACGCGTGGGCCAACCGCGTTGCCCGGACCATGGCTATCCGCTGGAAGCCCAGACGGTCAGCCAGATGGTCGACCAGGTGCTCACGCTGGATCCGGAACAGCGCTACATGCTGCTGGCACCGGTGATCCGTGACCGCAAGGGTGAGCACGCGCAGGTGTTTGAACAGCTGCGTGCACAGGGTTTCGTGCGCGTGCGGGTGGACGGTGAGTTGTATGAAATCGACGCGGTGCCGCCACTGGCCCTGCGCCAAAAGCACACCATCGAGGCGGTGATCGACCGTTTCCGTGCGCGCGAAGACATCAAGCAGCGACTGGCGGAAAGCTTCGAAACCGCGCTCAAGCTCGGCGACGGCATGGTGGCGGTGCGGTCGCTGGACCAGGCCGATGCCGCGCCGCAGTTGTTTTCTTCCAAATACAGCTGCCCGGTGTGCGACTACTCGCTGCCGGAGCTGGAACCGCGGCTGTTTTCGTTCAACGCCCCGATGGGCGCCTGCCCGGGTTGCGATGGCCTGGGCCGGGCGGAGTTCTTCGATCCGGACCGCGTCGTCGTGCACCCGGAGCTGTCGTTGTCCGCTGGCGCGGTACGTGGCTGGGATCGTCGCAATGCCTATTATTTCCAGCTGATCGCCTCACTGGCCAAGCACTACAAGTTCGACGTGGATGCGCCGTGGCAATCCCTGCCGGAGAAGGTGCGCCAGGCGGTGCTTCATGGCAGCGGCGATGAAGTCGTCACGTTCACCTATTTCACCGAGTCGGGCGGTCGCACGCAGCGCAAGCATCGCTTCGAGGGGATCCTGCCCAACCTGCAGCGCCGCTACAAGGAAACCGAGTCGCCGGCCGTCCGCGAGGAGCTGGCCAAGTACATCAGCGAGCAACCGTGCCCCGAGTGCCATGGCGCGCGATTGAACCGCTCGGCGCGCAACGTGTTCGTCGCCGATCGTCCGTTGCCCGACCTGGTGGTAATGCCGGTCGATGAAGCACTGAAGTTCTTCCGTCACCTGCACCTGCCGGGCTGGCGTGGCGAGATCGCCACCAAGATCGTCAAGGAGATCGCCGAACGCCTGGGATTCCTGGTCGATGTGGGCCTGGATTACCTGACCCTGGAACGCAAGGCCGACACGTTGTCGGGTGGTGAGGCGCAGCGTATTCGCCTGGCCAGCCAGATCGGCGCGGGCCTGGTCGGCGTGATGTATGTGCTGGACGAGCCGTCCATCGGCTTGCACCAGCGCGACAACGAGCGCCTGCTGGGCACGCTGACGCGGCTGCGCGACCTGGGCAACACGGTGATCGTGGTCGAGCATGACGAAGATGCGATCCGGCTGGCCGATTACGTGCTGGACATCGGCCCTGGCGCGGGCGTGCATGGCGGCGAGATCGTGGGCCAGGGCACCTTGCAAGACCTGCTGAAGGCGCCCCGCTCGCTCACTGGCCAGTACTTGTCGGGCAAGCGCCGCATCGAGATCCCCAAGCAACGCCACAAGCCCAACCCGAAGATGACGTTGCACCTGCGCGGTGCCCGCGGCAACAACCTCAAGCGCGTGGATCTGGATATTCCGGCGGGTTTGTTGACCTGCATCACCGGCGTCTCCGGCTCGGGCAAGTCGACGCTGATCAACGACACGCTGTTTTCGTTGGCCGCCAATGAGATCAACGGCGCCTCGCATGCGGTCGCGCCGTACGATGAAGTCGAGGGGCTGGACCTGTTCGACAAGGTCGTGGACATCGACCAGTCGCCGATCGGACGCACCCCGCGCTCCAATCCCGCGACGTATACGGGGCTGTTCACGCCGTTGCGCGAGTTGTTTGCGCAGGTGCCGGAATCGCGCGCGCGTGGCTACTCGCCAGGACGCTTCAGCTTCAATGTGCGTGGCGGTCGCTGCGAGGCGTGCCAAGGCGATGGCCTGCTGAAAGTGGAAATGCACTTCCTGCCGGACGTCTATGTGCCGTGCGACGTGTGCCACGCCAAGCGCTACAACCGCGAGACGCTGGAAATCCTCTACAAGGGCTACAACATCAACAACGTGCTCGAGATGACCGTCGAGGATGCGTTGAACCTGTTCGAGCCGGTGCCGGCGATCGCGCGAAAGCTCGAGACGTTGGTCGACGTGGGCCTGAGCTACATCAAGCTGGGCCAAAGCGCGACCACGTTGTCCGGTGGCGAGGCGCAGCGCGTGAAGCTGTCCAAGGAACTGTCGCGGCGCGATACCGGCCGCACGCTGTACATCCTGGATGAGCCGACCACGGGCCTGCACTTCCACGACATCGAGGCGTTGCTGGCGGTGCTGCACAAGCTGCGCGACGAGGGCAACACGGTGGTGGTGATCGAGCACAACCTGGACGTCATCAAGACGGCGGACTGGGTGGTGGACCTGGGACCGGAGGGCGGCCATCGCGGTGGCAGCATCCTGGTGACGGGCACGCCGGAGACGGTGGCCGCGCATGCCGGTTCGTACACGGGCCATTTCCTCGCCAAGCTGCTGCCGTCGGTGGAGGCGCGCCAGACGCGTCCGGCCGCGATGGCCAACAAGCCGCAGGCGTTGCCGCCGCGCAAGGCCGAACGCGAAGCCGCAGCGAAAGCCGCCAAGGCGGCCGAGAAGGCTGAGAAGGCGGCCAAGAAGGCGGCAAGCGCCAAGAAGTCCGCAGCCGTCAAGAAGACCCCCCGCAAGAAGACCGATCGATGAGTGAAACTCCCCACAAGATCCTGGCCCGCGTGCCGATCAGCGTACGTTGGCGGGACATGGACAGCATGGGCCATGTCAACAACGCCAAGTACATTTCGTATTTGGAAGAGGCACGGGTGCGCTGGATGCTGGGCGTGCCGAATGTGTCGATGGCCGATCGCATCGCACCGGTGGTGGCCGCGACCCATGTCAACTACCGCCGGCCGCTGGTGTGGCCGAACGACATCGTGGTGGAGTTGTTCGTGGAGCGCTTGGGCAATAGCAGTGTCACGATCGGTCATCGCATCGTGGATCAGGCCGATGATTCGGTGCTGTATTCGGACGGCAATGTGGTGGTGGTGTGGATGGATACGCAGACGGGTCGGAGTGCGCCGTTGCCGGAGCCGATCCGGGCGGCGTCTAGCTGAGGCACGTTTGTGTCGGGATCAAAAGGAAGGCGGCCTGCGGGTCGCTTTTTTTTTGGCCTGGTTGGCCTTATCGGCGTTTTGGATCGCGGCTTGCGAGTTGGGTTTTTTGTTGTTGGCGCGGAGGGTGTTTGGCGGTTGGTTTTGGTGGCTTACGGTGCGGGCCCCGTCCTGCCGGGATGGTGGGTCGCGGTTCGAGCGGCCATCCATGGCCGCACTCACCGCACGTGGGCCATCCATGGCCCACTGACCCACCACCCCGCCAGCTCGGCGCATGGCGCTTTGAGTTTCCCACTTCGATATAGACGCGC
>DASWQJ010000323.1:0-4306 GCA_036403795.1 Stenotrophomonas sp. | reverse complement strand
TTCGAGCGGCCATCCATGGCCGCACTCACCGCCGTGGGCCATCCATGGCCCACTGACCCACCACCCCGACAGGACGGCGCAAGGCGCATGGTTGTTACGGCTTCGATCGATACGCGCCGGAGAGGGGGGAGGGAAGAGCGGCGTCCCGACTGTTGAGGCGATCTGTGCGGGTTTGGCTTCGGCGCAGTGGGTGTCGTTGGCGGCTGATGAGCTGCGCCACGCACTTATCTGGGCGAGCCCGTGATGTGGTGCGGTTGCAACGCGCTCGCGCACTTGCGACGGGTGAGGCCGCGCGCGTTGCGTGCGGCTTCACGTGCTTGCGCGGACGGCGTGTTGATTACTCGCGGCGTGCGGCAATCATGGCGTGGCCTGGGAATTTCAAGCGGCCTTGTTCTGCCTGTCCGTGATCGGGGCCTGGCACGGGGATCTGGGTCCACTCACCGGCCGGCATTGCGACTTCAACCGCGGCTGCCGAGAGGTTGAACGCCAGCAACAATGTTTCGTCGTCCAGGGTTCGCTCCAGCAGCAATATGGGCGCTTCGCTGTCCAGGAAGCGGATGTCGCCGCGCAATAGCGCGGGCATGGTTTTGCGCCAGGCCAGGAATTGCTGGAAGGCGCCGAGCACCGATTGCGGGTCATCCGATTGCTCGGCTACGGACAGTGCGCGGTGCTCGGCGGGGATCGGCAGCCAAGGCTTGCCGGTGGTAAAGCCCGCCTGTGGCGTGCTGGTCCACGGCATCGGCGTGCGACAGCCGTCGCGGCCCTTGAATTTTGGCCAGAACGCGATGCCGTAGGGATCCTGCAACGCCTCGTAGGGCACCTGCGCTTCACCCAGGCCCAGTTCCTCGCCTTGGTAGAGGCAGATCGAGCCCCTTAGCGAGCACAACACCGCCACCAACAATCTTGCCAGACGCGGCTGCGCGGGATGTCCGCCCCAGCGCGTCACCGCACGCTCGACGTCGTGGTTGGAGATTGCCCAGCACGGCCAACCTTCGGTCATCGTCGCTTCCAACCGCGCAACGGTGTCGCGGATGTAGGCGACGCTGAAGTCCTCGACCAACAACTCGAAGCTGTATCCCATGTGCAGCCGGCCGGCGGAGGTGTACTCGGCGGTAGTCGCCAGCGAATCCTCCGAAGAGATTTCGCCCAGCGCCACCGTACCTGGGTACTGGTCCAGCAGCTCGCGCAGTCGCTCGAGGAAAGGCAGGTTCTCGGGCTGCGTGTTGTTGAAGTAGTGATACTGGTAGGCGTACGGGTTGTCCGGGCTGAAGCCACGACCTACCCGCTTGTCCGCCGGCTTGGGCGGATTGTCGCGCAGCGCTTGATCGTGGAAGCAGAAGTTGATCGCATCCAGGCGGAAGCCATCCACACCGCGATCCAGCCAGAAGCGCACGTTGTCCAGCGTGGCCTGCTGCACCTGCGGATTATGGAAATTGAGATCCGGTTGATCGGCCAGGAAATTGTGCAGGAAATACTGCTCGCGACGCGGCTCCCACTGCCAGGCCACCCCGCCAAACAGCGAGAGCCAATTGTTCGGCGGCGTGCCGTCATCGCGCGGATCGGCCCACACATACCAGTCGGCCTTGTCGTTGATGCGATCCTGTCGACTCTGTCGAAACCATTCGTGTTCGATCGATGTGTGGCTGAGCACTTGGTCGATCATTACTTTCAGGCCGAGGGCGTGCGCCTTTTCCAGCAAACGGTCGAAATCTTCCAGCGTGCCGAACAACGGGTCCACGTCGCGATAATCCGCGATGTCGTAGCCGAAATCGGCCATCGGCGACTTGAAGAACGGAGAGATCCAGATCGCGTCCACGCCCAACGCGGCCACATAGTCCAGGCGTTCGATGATGCCGGGCAAATCGCCCACGCCATCGCCATTGGCATCCAGGAAACTGCGCGGATAGATCTGGTAGATGACGGCACCGCGCCACCATGGAGTCTGCGACATGAAGCCCCCCTCCGGGCTGCGAAGGCGCCCGCGAAGCGGCGCCAGGAAACTCGGTTAGCTTAGCGTCGCCCTCCCGGCGAGGGGTCGGCCTGCATACGTATTCAAGCGCTGGAACGCAGACGCTTCGTCATTCGACGAGGTGATGCGCTCAGATAGCGTGTTGTCGACGCACGCTCCCTTTGGTTGGGAGGCCTCGGCTGGTTCGCAGTTACGCCAGGCCGGGCAACCCCTTTGCGCCCCCTACAGCGGCCCCTACAGCCACCGCACCGCCCTACTGCGGCTTCACGGTCAACACGGTCACGCCGTCGATGAGTTCGACGACCTTGGCGCCACGCTCGGCCATCAACGATTGCGCGTCCGGCGACTGCGCCGTGCCCGGACAGCCCACCAGGTCCCGCGTGTGATCGAGGTGGTTGGCCACTGCGCCGGATTCGCCCAGGCGCTTGCACGGGTCACCAGGTTGCCGGTAGCCCTCGCCGAAGGGACGCAGCGATGCGGGCCAGGTGAAGCGCGCCTCTGCGACGGCGGCCGCGGGTCTGGCAGGCGTGGCAGCGCCGGCGGGACCTGAATTGACCGGCGACGCGTTGGGGCCGTCGTGGTGGCACGCGGCCAGTACCGACGCGAACAACCCCAAGCCTCCCAGGAAAAGCAGCAACGACGGCAAATTCCGCATGCTCATCTTCCATCCTCCTCGGCCCGCGACGGGCCCGACGATCTGATTATCACGGCCCACCGGCGTCGGCGTGCGGCTGCCAGTCACGCCGTCCTGGCAGCCGCTGGGGCCCCGGGAGGCAAACAAGGCTTGGTGACAGTCGCGGCCAGGGGTAATGTCGGAAACACGCTGCGACGGAGTGGCTCATGAAATGGCTCATGTGCGTGCTGCTGTTGATAATCGCGTCGGCTTCTCCGGCAATGGAAACGCCTGCGGACCGGCTCCAGGCGGCCAACGCGCAGCTGCGCGATGCCTGGCTCGCCGAGGATGCGGCGGCGCTCCAGGGCACGTACGCCGCCGATGCCATGCTGATGCCCGAGCACAGCGTCGCCCGCCGGGGCACTGAGGCCATCGGCGAATATTATCGTCGGCTGTTTGCCGGCATCGAACTCGAGGCCTACCACCGAGCCCCGCGAGAAACCCTCGTCTTCGGGGACCATGCCGTCGAAACCGGCCACTATCGCCAGGCATTCCATCGCGAAGGCACACCGCGCACCGAGCTGGTGGGAAAGTACATGGCCTTGTGGGACATGCGCGGCGCTGAGCCGAAGCTGGTTTCTGAATTGTGGGGCGCCGATGCGCCGTTCGATCGCGCCGTGCTGCCCGAGATTCCCGGGCCTGTGGATCCGCCCTCCTCGGCCTTCGGCAACGACCCTGCGCTGCTGGCCGAGGTCACCTCACGCAACGCGCTGATCGACACCTTGGTGACCGAGCGCCGCGGCGCCGAGCATGCCGCGCTCTTCCTCCCCGACGCGATCTACCTGACCTACTACACGCCGATGCGCGTCGGCGCCGAACAGATCCGCGAGTACTTCGTCGAGCACGAAAAGCCCGGCGGCGTGGCCATCGATGCGCTCGACCTGCGCAGCGGGCACCTGCATGCGCTGCAGCGCGATGACGTGTTGCTGGAAGAAGGCTTCTATCAAGTGGACTGGCGTGCGGGTGAGGATCACGGCACCGTCCAGGGCAAGAGCCTGAATCTCTGGAAGCGGGATGCTGATGGACAACTCAAGCTGTATCGGCAGGCGGTAAATCACGATTAGTGCTGCGCAGGCCGTTCGGTTGAGCGACGTCGAGATGACGCGCAACGCGGCGCCCTTCACCTGCGCACGAACCCGCTGGCGCTACGTTGAGGCTCCCCTACCTCGCCAGGTCCGAGCCATGACGCCCACCACTCCCCGACAAGGTCCACCCAGCGCAGACCAGGATCGTGAGCCCAAGCCCAACCGCGGCGGCCTCAACGAGGAGGTAGGCGATCTCGACCCGGCGGATGCGCCGGACGAACAGGACGACGAAGGCCACCTGCCCGGGCGCGCCGGCGGCGGGCTGGCGGGAGGCTGAGCCCGGAAACGAAAAAGCCGGCCCAGGGCCGGCTTTCGGTCACACTCGGCGCGCTTGGCTGCCGGCGTGGTGGGCGGTACAGGGTTCGAACCTGTGACCCCTACCATGTCAAGGTAGTGCTCTACCGCTGAGCTAACCGCCCGGTATGCCCTGCAACACATTGCACGTTGCGGGGCGCGCATTCTAGCCCAGCCCCGCAGCCCACCACAAGCCCGCCGGGGCGCGGCAGGCCTACCGGCGCCCCTGCTCAGGCCAGCAGGCTCGCTTCCTTCAGCTTCTGGATCTGGTCGCGGATGTTGGCG
>DASWQJ010000322.1:0-2206 GCA_036403795.1 Stenotrophomonas sp. | reverse complement strand
AGGCGATAAGTCAACCTGACCCCGTTTTAGGATCAGCGCTGGATCGATCGACTTATCGCGAAAGAGATAAGTGAACCTGACCCCGTTTTCCACCCCGTTTTCCGCCGTGTCGCGCGTCTTGCTGCGGGATTCGTCATCGCGCCTGGCCACGCGCCGCTAGCCGCACCCTGCACGGCGCTCACAAAGTGCTCAGCACGCCCCCCTTGATCGTGCCGGTAGCGACCATGGCTCACGGGCGCACGCATCGCGCGGCGGTTTGAGGGGCTTCCCGCAAAACACAAAGGCCGCCACACGGCGGCCTTTGCTTCACAGGTAAATCGGCCAATCGCGTGCCGAGAATTTGCCGCGAACCCTGCCTAGCGCAACGTCACGGACGCGAGGCGGCCGTCTTGTCGCGCGTGGCCCGGAACTCCGAGTCCTGGCTCCAGTTGGGCCACTGCCGCGAATCGGCCAGCTGCGATCCCAGGGCGTAGAGCACCGACAGGTCACGCGCGGCACCGGCGAAGGTCCAATCCGGCTGCCACTCGTCGCCTTGCTGGTGGTAGCGCTTGGCGGTGTAGTCATCCGATGCCGCCTTGCCCGCGGCCACGCCGCCGACTTCCCAGTCCTGCCCGGCCGAGTACGACAGCGCCGGCACGCCGCGCTTGGCGAAAGAGAAGTGATCGGAGCGGAAGAAATACCCCGCTTCCGGTTTGGGATCAGGGGTGTAGCGCAATTGGGCCTGCTGTGCGGCGACCTGCTTGAGATCATCGAGCAGTTCCAGCTTGGCCGTGCCGTAGATGCCGAAATCGCGCGACGCCACATTCGGGCTCATGCCATCCATGTTGATCACCGCCACCGTCTTGTCGAGCGGATACAGCGGCTTGGACGCGTAGTACTCCGAGCCCAGCAGGCCCTTCTCTTCGGCGGTGACCGCCAGGAAGACCACCGAGCGATCCGGCTTGGGCCCGGCCGCGAAGCCGCGCGATAGCTCGAGCAGTGCCGCAGTGCCGCTGGCGTTGTCGAGCGCGCCGTTGAAGATCGTGTCGCCCTGCGCATCCGGTTTGCCCACGCCAATGTGGTCCCAATGCGCACTGTAGACCAGCGTCTCGTCCGGATGCTTGTCGCCCTGCAGGCGCGCGACCACATTGTGCGAAGTGATCGTGTCGGCGTTCACCGCGTAGTTCGCGCTCAGGGTCTGGCCCTTGAGTTCGACCGGCTTGAAGTCACGCGACTGCGCCTGCTGCTTGAGCTTGTCGAAATCCAGGCCCGCGTTCTTGAACAACTGCGTGGCCAGGTCGCGCTGGATCCAGCCTTCGATCCTGGGATGCGACTGCTCGGGATGATCGCGCACCACGTCGAACATGGTGTTGGTATTGGAGCTGGTCACCGTGGCCCAGCCATAGGAGGCCGGCGCGGTTTCGTGCACCACCAGCACGCCGAGTGCGCCTTGGCGTGCGCCTTCTTCGTACTTGTAGGTCCAGCGGCCGTAATAGGTCATGCCCTTGCCGTCGAAATCGCCCTTGCCGGTTTCGAAGTCCGGGTCGTTGATCAACACGACGGCGATCTTGCCTTTCAGGTCCACGCCCTTGAAATCGTCCCAGTTGCGCTCCGGTGCGTTGACGCCGTAGCCGACGAACACCAGGGGCGCGTGCTTGACGTCGACCTGGCTGGAGCCGTCCAGGGCGGCGCGGATGGCAATCTGCTGGCCTTGGGTCAGCGCCTGCGTCTTGCCGCGGTTGTCCAGCGCGAGCTGGGGCGTGCCGACGATGTCGGCTTTGCGCAGCGGCACGGCCTGGGTCCACTGGCGCTTGCCGTCGACCGGGTCGCCGCCCGGCTGCAGGCCGGCGGCCTGGAACTGTTGGCTGAGGTAGGCAATGGTTTTTTCTTCGCCGGCGGTGGCGGGGCCGCGACCTTCGTATTCGTCCGAGGCCAGGACTTTCACGTCCCGGGAGATGCGCTTGCCATCGAATTGCGGCGGGGCCGCGTAGAGGGCGCTCGATACGGCCAGGGCCAGGATTGCTACTGCGACTCGCTTCACCGTCCACCTCGGGGTTTGGATAATTGGTCGAGTCTAGGGGGCTGGGGGTTCCCCGGCATGTGACTTTTGGGGGTGGTTGCTGTGGGGTCGGTGTTCTTCCTTTTGCTGGCGCTTTTGGGTCGCGGCTTGCGAGTTGGGTTTTTTGTTGTTGGCGCGGTGGGTTTGGGCGGTTGGTTGTAGTGGCTT
>DASWQJ010000321.1:0-6456 GCA_036403795.1 Stenotrophomonas sp. | reverse complement strand
ATATCGAAGTGGGAAACTCAAAGCGCCATGCGCCGAGCTGGCGGGGTGGTGGGTCAGTGGGCCATGGATGGCCCACGGCGGTGAGTGCGGCCATGGATGGCCGCTCGAACCGCGACCCACCATCCCGGCAGCTCGGGGCCCGCACCGTAAGTACTTAAAACCAACCGCCCAAACCACCCGCGCCCACAACAAAAAAACCAACTCGCAAGACGCGATAACTAGCGCCCAGCAAACATTCAGAGCAGGCCCACGCCACCGCGCTGCTTAGCCAGCGAATCCACCCTCATCCAGGAACTTCTGCTCGTCCGGCGTAGTAGCGCGCCCCAATACCGCATTGCGATGAGGGAAACGACCGAAGCGACTGATGATGTCCTGGTGCAACACCGCCCATTGGTCCGCAGCGGGCTCCGGCAAGGCGCGATGTAGCTCGACCGAGCGCACCTGCTCGGCAGGATCCTCGCTGTGCTCGAACGGCAGATAGAAAAACATCCGCAATGCGGGTGCGACCTCGCGGTCGAAGCCGGCATCCACGGCACGCTTGGCGTACTGCAGTGCCAGGCCGTCGGTCGCAAAGGCATGGCCGCTGCCGCGGAAACAGTTGCGCGGAAACTGGTCGAGCAGGATCAGCAAGGCCAGCGCACCGTCGGCGCTCAGCAGCCAGTCTTCGCATTCGCCACGGGCGGCGGCGTGGTGCAGGTCGAGGAAATGTTGGCGGAAGTTGGCATCGAACGATTCGTTGCGCGTGAACCAGCGCTCCGGCCCCGCGGCTTCCCAGAACTCGATGATCGAGGCGATCTGCTTGGCGGTCTTGGAACGTGGCATGGAGGGCTCCTGGCAGCGAGAGGCGCACAGCATGCACTGGTTTGCCCATGGGCGCCGCGTGCGGATTGCGGGTGTGCACGAGAGTTGGACCGCTGGCGGGGGGCAGGTGCGTTCGCGCCAAAACGGGGTCAGGTTCAGTTCGCACAGCGAACTGAACCTGACCCCGTTATTGGGCGTGATGCGGTTCTTGGTCGGGGATTGGCAAAGTCCTGGGTACTGGGCCAGCATGCGCGATTGTCATCGCTCCACGGGGATCACCGAATGCGTCATCTGCTGCTGCCCGGCTTGGCCGGTGTGCTGTTGTGCGGCCCTGCCGCGCTGTTGTTTGCCGGCGCGGCCTCGGCGGCGCCGCGCTTCGTGGACGATCCCTATCCCAGTACCTATCGACCGATCGTGTCGGCGCCGGTCTTGATCCGGCATGCCACGGTGCTCACCGGCACCGGGCAACGGCTGGACGACGCCGACGTGTTGCTGAGCGAGGGCCACGTGCAGGCAGTGGGCCGGCAGTTGGCCGCGCCGGCCAGCGCAGTGGTGGTGGAGGGCCAGGGCAAATGGGTGACGCCGGGCTTGATCGACATCCACTCGCACCTGGGCGTGTATCCCAGCCCGGGGGTCAAGGCGCACAGCGATGGTAATGAGATGACCTCGCCGGTCACGCCCAACGTGTGGGCCGAACATTCCGTGTGGCCGCAGGATCCGGGCTTCGTCACGGCCATGGCCGGCGGCATCACCACGCTGCAGGTGCTGCCCGGGTCGGCCAACCTGATCGGTGGGCGCGGGGTGACGTTGAAGAACGTGCCGGCCACGACCTACCAGGCGATGAAATTTCCGGGCGCGCCCTGGGGCTTGAAGATGGCCTGTGGCGAAAACCCCAAGCGCGTCTACGGTGAAAAAGGTGGCCCGGCCACGCGCATGGGCAATGTCGCCGGCTACCGCGCCGCCTTCATCGATGCGAGCGAATACCTGCGCAAGAACGCACCCAAGCAGCCGCCGAAAAAGCAGCGCTGGTGGAACCGCAGCGGCGACCAGGACAGCGGCGGCGACAGTGGCGGCAAGCGCGACCTCAAGCTGGACACGCTGGCTGGCGCCATCAACGGCGACATCCGCGTGCACATCCATTGCTATCGCGCCGACGAAATGGCCACGATGCTGGACCTGTCCAAGGAGTTCGGCTTCCATATCGCCGCGTTCCACCATGCGGTGGAGGCCTACAAGCTGTCCGACCGGCTGGCGGCCGAAAACGTGTGCGGCGCGATGTGGGCCGACTGGTGGGGCTTCAAGATGGAGGCCTTCGATGGCATCCAGGAGAACATCGCCCTGGTCGATCGACCCGCCAACAGCTGCGCCATCGTGCATTCGGATTCGGAGGAAGGCATCCAGCGCCTGAACCAGGAGGCGGCCAAGGCCATTGCCAGTGCGCATCGTGCCGGTATCGAGATCGCGCCCGAGCATGCCATCGAATGGATGACCGCCAATGCCGCCAAGGCACTCGGCGTGGAGCGCCAGACCGGCACCCTGGAGGTGGGCAAGATGGGCGATGTGGTGGTGTGGAACGGCAACCCTTTCAGCTCCTATGCGCTCGCCGAGCAGGTCTATGTCGATGGCGCGCAGGTCTACGACCGCCACCAGCGGCGACTGCAACCGGTCTCCGATTTCATGCTGGGCCAGGAGGTGGGGCGATGAGCCGCTTCCGTGCGTGTTCGCGTTTGCTCGGGGTTTCCCTGGCGCTCGCGCTTGCCGTCAACTTGCCGCTGGCCGCACAGGATCTGTTGATCCGCGACGCCACGGTGCATACCGCCACCGCCCAAGGCACGTTGCAGCATGGCGATGTGCTGGTGCGCGGCGGCGTGATCCGCGCCATCGGTAGCGCACTGGTCGCGCCGGCGGGGGTCACCGTGGTCGAGGGCGCGGGCCGTCCGCTGACGCCGGCGTTCTTTGGCGGCATCACTGAAATCGGTATCGAAGAGGTGTCCGGCGAGGACGAAACCGTCGACAGCGCGCTCAAGTTGCGCGACCAGCCGATGCGCCCGGAGTTCGACGTAACGCTGGCCTACAACCCGGATTCGGTGCTGGTCCCGGTGGCGCGCGTGGAAGGCATCGGCTTCACGGCACTGGGCGCAACCACGGGCGGCGCCTTCATCGCCGGCCAGGGCGGCATCGTGCGGCTGGATGGCAGCAGTGAACCGATCGGGCCGCGTGCGCTGTTCGTGCGCTTGGGCGCGGCGACGTCGGAGCTGACCGGCAACTCGCGCGCCGCGCAGTGGATGCTGCTGGACCAGTTGGTGGACGAGGCCCATGGCCGCGTGCCGCTGGACTCGCCGCATGCCCTGCTCACTCCCACCGGTCGTGCGGTGTTGGCGCGCTACCTGGCCGGCCACGGGCGCATCGTGGTGCAGGTCGAACGTGCGGCCGACATCCGCCAGCTGTTGCGCTGGGCCCAGCGCGAGAAGGTGCGCATCGCCATCGCAGGCGGTAGCGAGGCCTGGAAGGTGGCCCCGTTGCTGGCACAGGCGAAGGTACCGGTGCTGGTCGATGCGCTGGCCGACCTGCCGTCCAACTTCGATCAGGTGGGCGCGACGCTGGAGAACGCAGCGCGACTGCATGCCGCAGGCGTGATGGTGAGCTTCAGCCAGTTCAACGATGCCTCGCACAACGCACGCAAGCTGCGCCAGCTGGCCGGCAACGCCGTGGCCAACGGCCTGCCGTGGGAAGCCGGGCTGGCGGGCATGAGCCGGATACCGGCCGAGATCTTCGGCGT
Organism: Stenotrophomonas sp.; assembly: GCA_036403795.1. Lineage (GTDB taxonomy): Bacteria > Pseudomonadota > Gammaproteobacteria > Xanthomonadales > Xanthomonadaceae > Stenotrophomonas_A. The sequence goes on along the minus strand of DASWQJ010000321.1, from coordinate 2,876 downwards.
GGCCGATCGCGTTGGCAGTATCGCGGTGGGCCAGACCGCCGACCTGGTGTTGTGGGAGGGCGATCCGCTGGACGTGGCGCATTACGCGCAACAGCTGTGGCTGGGCGGCCGCGCCATCCCGATGCGCTCACGGCAGACCGAACTGCGCGACCGCTATCTGGGTGCTCCCACCGCGCTGCCGCGCGCTTACACACACTGACCAACGCCTACCCAGGAACCGCGCATGCATCCGCACTGGTACTTCGACTTCGTCTCGCCGTTCTCCTACCTGCACTGGCAGAAGCTGCGGCGCCTGCCGCAGGCGCGGGACATCGTGCCGGTACCGATCCTGTTTGGCGCGGTGCTGGACCAACTGGGAACCCGCGGTCCGGCCGAGATCGAGGGCAAACGATTGTTCACCTATCGCCGGGTGCAGTGGCAGGCCGAGCAGGACGGCGTGCCATTGCGCTTTCCGCCGACCCATCCCTTCAACCCGTTGCCCGCGCTGCGGTTATGCATCGCCGCCGGGACCACGCCGCACGCCATCGATGGGATCTTCGACTGGCTGTGGCGGGACGGGTTGGCCGGGGACACGATCGAGGCGTTGGAGCCGCTGGCCCATGCGCTGGGGCTGGGGGACGCGCAGGCGGCCACGGCCGACCCGGCGGTCAAGGCGGCCTTGCGGGCCAATACCGATCAGGCGCTGGCGGCCGGTGTCTTTGGCGTGCCCACGCTGGAGATCGGCGGTGAGCTGTTCTGGGGCCACGATGCGCACGGGCTCATGGAGACCGTGCTGGCCGACCCCGGCTGGCTGCAGCGGGGCGAGGCGGGCCGGCTGCCGGCGCTGCCCATTGGCATCCGTCGGCCGGGCGCCTGAGGTCGGGCGGGGCTGCCGGTGCGCGCTCCGCCGGACCGGCGCCTGAGGCCTCGCCGGCCGGGGCCGCAGGCGCTGTCGGGGTTTCCCCGGTTACTTCTGACCCCCGTTTTGAGATAGCTTTCACAATCCAATAACTACTAGCGCACAGCCGGAGGGGGCAATGCGTATCGGTATCGTGGTGGACTCGGCCTGCGACCTGCCTGTCGACTACATCGAAAAGCACAACATCGTGCTGCTGCCGATCAGTGTCCGGATCGGCGAGGCGGTGCTGGCGGACCATCGGGACGAGGAGGCGACACTGAGCTTCCTGCACGCCCATGTGGCCGAGCGCGGGCACGAGGCGGAGACGACGCCGTTCTCGGTCAACCAGATCCGCGATCTGTTCCTGGAGCGCCTGGTCATCGATTACGACCATGTGTTCTGCTTGACCATCTCCAAGCTGCGCAGCCAGATCCACGAGAACGCGATGCAGGCCAGCTTCGCGATCCTCAACGACTACAAGCCGGTGCGGCAGGCGGCGGGCCACAATTCGCCGTTTGCGTTGCGGGTGATCGATACGCTGAATCTGTTCGCGGCCCAGGGCGTGACGGCGGTGGAGGCGGTGCGCATGCGCGACACCGACGCCAACGTGGCGCAGATGCGGGCACGGCTGGAGCAGTTGGCCGAGAACACTTACGGCTACATGATTCCGCGCGATCTGTATTACCTGCGCAATCGTGCCCGGGCCAAGGGCGATCGCAGCGTGGGGTTGCTGAGTGCGGCGCTGGGTAGTGCGCTGGACATCAAGCCGGTGCTGCGCGGCTATCGCGGGGTGACCGAGCCGGTGGCCAAGTTCAAGGGTTTCGAGCCCTCGGCGCAGAAGTTGTTCGAGTTCACGGCGCGCAAGGTCCGCGAGGGCCTGATGACGCCGACCGTGTGCGTGGGTTATGGCGGGGAGTTGGCCGAGCTGCGTGCCCTGCCCGGCTATACGGCGCTGCGCGATGCGTGCGCGGAGAAGGAAGTGATGCTGTTCGAGAGCGTGATGAGCCTGACGGGGATGGTCAACGTGGGCAAGGGTGCGTTGGCGGTGGGCTTTGCGGCTGAGCCGCACAGTTTCGCGGGTTGAGGTTGCCGGGCTGAAACTCGGGCAAAGGGCGGCGCGTCCTCACGCGCCGCTGGCGGCTGGCGGCGTTAACCTTGTTTTCTCTTTCAAGGAATCTGCTTATGTCCGTCAGTTATTCAATCAGCCTGCCCGATCCGGCCGTTGCACGCGGCGGCGAGCCGAGCGTAAGTTTCAGTGCGCATGGGGCGGAGGCGTTTGCCGAGCAGTTGCGCGATGCGTTGGCCGATCCGGCGTGGTTCGCGCGTTGGGTGGCGCTGCAGCCGGATCCGGATGAGGTGGATCCGAGCATGGGGGTGACGGATCCGGCGGCGACGGTGACGGGCCAGCAGAGTGATCTGCGGATCAATCTGGTGGCTACGACGAATTTGCCGGGCGACATCCTGAAGCATCGGATGCATGTGCTGGCGGGCAGTCATTGGGAATTGCGCAACGTGCGTTGAGGAGGCTTCTGCGGCGCTACGCGCGCCGCGGTGGCGCAGAGCTGCGCTGTTACGAGTTGGTCGGCGGGCTTTGTTGATGGCGTCCGTGGTCTGCGGGCGACGTTTTGCTGCCTGCGAGTCAAGTCTGCTGGCCTGCGAGCGGTGCGCGGGGACGGGAAACGTCGGGACACGCCGTAAATCCGTCCATGGAGGCTCGATGCGCCATCCATGGCGCATAACGGTCCCGCCGCTTCCCGTCCCCGCACACCCCACACATTTCTACGGCCGACACTTTTCAAAGCAACTCGGCACTCATCCGGGTGCTCTTTTCTATCCAGCACGTTATCCAACGCCCGTTTCATCCAGCGTCAAGCGCTCGGCTCCCAACCATCCAGCCGCGCGTTCTTTCTCCATCTCGCAATCGTCGCTTCTAACCATCCGCCCCCGCGCGCTATCGGGCAGCCGGGCTCAGGCCCTGGCAGGACCGTTACGCGCCATG
>DASWQJ010000320.1:0-3460 GCA_036403795.1 Stenotrophomonas sp. | reverse complement strand
TGCCGAGACGGGGCGCTCGCCCAGTTCGGCACCCATCCAACCAGAGAGCCGCACGTCCGGCACGTTGAGGCCCTTCACCACGTTGACGATGCGCTCATCGGCGCGCAACGCCGCGGCGGTCAAGGCGGTGGCACCGGGCTGGTTGATCTCCAGCAGGCGCAGGTGCCGGAGTGGCCGATGCGGCGACAAGGCGTCCCACGCCGGTTCATCGAACAACCGCATCGCCAGGGCGAAGGTTGGCGCCGGCACGCCTTCCTGCGCCAAGGCAATGGCCGCGGGCAAGCCGGAATCCAGTTCCACCGCCACGCATAGCCACAACACGTCGGTCTCGAAGCGGTCCAGTCCCAACCGGCGTGCCAGTGCGATCAACGCCGGCGGCGGGTCGCTGCGTGCCGCGGCGCTGCGTTCGGTGGCCGTTTCGTCGAGGCGTGCGGCCAAGTCCGGTGCGGGCAGCGCAGGCAGCGCGGCCGTGCGGCGCGACCAGCGCGGCCATTGTTTGCCGGGAGCAGCGGATGTCGCAGGCACGACCAACGGGCTGGCGACCGGCGGCGGTGCCAACGCCTGCAAGCGCAGGTGCAGCCACTGCAGCGACGCGTCCAGATAGCGCTCGTTGGCTTGGCTCCAGCCCGGGTGGTCATGGGGGGTGATGGCGCGCATGTCGGCCTCAGCCCACTTCCACGGATTGCTGCGGATCGAACTGCGGTGCGCCGTCCACCAGCGCTACGGGCAGGCTGTCCACGCCGTCGACCCGGATGGCCACCGGGTGCGTGCCGGCCGTGGCCAAGGCGGCAGGCACCGTAACGTCGAGGTGGCTGGGCTGGGTGTCGTCGGCCGGCGTGTCAACGGTGGCGACCGGCAATTCGTCGGCACCAAACAAGACACGCACGCCGGCGTGCTGGGCGGCCAGCAGCCGCGGCTGGCACTCGATGGTCAGCGCCAGCGCCGCACCCGCGGTGCCAGACAGCGGCGCGACCGTGATACGCGGCGCGAGCATCCACGGCAATGCCTCGCTGAGCAGGTCCGGCTCGCCGGGCCGCAGGTTGCGCAAGCGCAAGGTGTGCAAGCCGGGCGACCACGCCGCGAGCACGCCCGGTGCATCGATGGCCGGCAGTTGCACCCGCCAGCGGCGCGGTCCGTCGGCCAACAACGGCAGCACCTGGCGCACGCCACTGCGGGCGTGTTCCAGCCATAGCTCGGTGTCGGCGCCCACGCCGTCTGCGTCCACGCGCAGCGCATCGCCCAGCCGCCCGGCGCGCAGCCCGGGCATGCCCAGGTTGTCGACCGAGCGTAGCCGCGGGGGTGCACCGGCCACCGCACGCGGGCCGCGATCATCCGGTCCGCGCCGCAACACCGGCAATGCGGCGCGTGCGGCGGCGTCGGACTGGATCAACACCACCGACACTTGGTAGGCCATCGAGGCGCGAAAGCGCGCCTGTGCCGCGGTCCATAGCTTGGACAGCTCTTCGGCGCTGAGGTATTGCGGGGTGATCTTCAACCATTCGACCTGGTCGGCCAGGCTTTCGGCCGAGAAAGAACCGAACGGCATGGCCGGCGGCGCCAGCAGGTCGCGCAGGCGGGCGCGGTCCAGCATGGGCGTTTCGTGCAGGGCTTGCATGCCCAGGCCCAGCAAGGCATCGCGCCCGAGCTCCTGGTTGGCGAAGGCGGTGAGCAGGTAGTGCAGGTCCAGCGCCAACGGTGGATTGGCGGTGCGTTGCCCCGCGCTATCGCGTGAGGGCAGGCTACTGTTGCGCCAGCCGCTGTTGGCACTCACCTGATACAGGAACAGGTTGATCTGGTTGGGCTCGTTGTCGCCGGTCACCACGCGATCGAGCGGCATCGCGGTGACGCCCACGCTGCCGATCGACGACAGGTCCAGGCCATCGAGATGACGGTCGATGACATCCTTCATGGCCGCCGTCACCGCGGCGATGGCCAGGGCGTTGCTCATCGCGGGCCCCCGTGGCGCTGGTGCAGATAGGCTTCCAGGCTGGGGCCGGTCGGCGCGATGGGCGCCCGTGCACGGGCTTTTTCAGGGGTCTTGGCCGGTGCCTGCGCGCGTATCTCGACACTGCCGATGCTGACCTGCACCGAGGTCTCCGCCGCCGGTGGCAAGGCCGCGCGACGGGCCGGATGGGCGATCGGTTCGGCGGCTCGTTGACGGTTGGGCAGGCGCGGCGGCAAGGGCAGCGCGGGGGGGTGCGGCACCTTGGGATCGTCGTGGCGCGACGCGACCTGGCGACGATGCATGGGCTCGTCGGCAGACGGAGTCGCAGCCTCGCGGCGCAAGGCGCGCGGTGCCGGGGTGGCGTCATCAAGCGCGGGGCGATTGCGCCGAGCGGGGGCGACGATGCTGGGGTCGGGCGTCGGTGCCAGCGCGGCGATCTTGGGCAACACGCGCAATGCCTCGGTCGGCGTGGGGGCGGCTCGCAGCGCTGGCGGCGTAGGCAAGGCGTTGGCGGTGGCGCGCGCGCGCGGCGACGCCGACTCGCCCATCGGGGCGACCTCCGAGCGCGGCGCGGCCCGTGCCACGGACTCGCCATCGGCCACCCGGACCTCACGCGTGTGGAATTGACGATGCACTTCACGCGCCGGTGCGGCGGGAGCATGCAAGTCCATCGATTCGGATAGCGTGGCCGGTGCCGATGGTGCCTCTTTGGTCTCGAACAGACTGGGCCGCCGACGGCGCAACGGCGCGACCGGATCGTGCGTGCGTTGCACCAGCCGCTGCAGGAAGCCGCTCATGGCTGCACCAGGTCGAGATAGAAGCGACGACGGACCGGTGCCAGCGCCAGGATGTCGTACTCGCTCCAGCCGTAGTCGCGCGCGAGCTGGTGCACTTCGGTCAGCAGGTCTTGCGCCCAGTCGTCGAACGCCTCCCACAGGTAGGCACCGATATCGAACACCGCCGACCACGCCGTGGCGCAAGCGGGGCAGGTCACCGCCAGTCGCAAGTCGGCCAGCGGATCGTGTTCGGCCATGCGGGCTTCCAGGCATTGCACGATCGCTGCCGGCAGCGGGCCGGGGGCCACGTCGTGGCCTTCATGGCGGGCGCGCAGCACGCAACGGCGCAGCAACGCAGCCACCGCGGTGGCGGGATCCTCGTGCTCGCCCTCCAGGGCCATCACATCGGCGCTGCAGGGCAAGCGGAACTCGATGTCCCACTGTTGCTCGCGCAGCTGCAGCGGCCGCACCGGCGAAGGCGCCGTTGCCAGCCCGTCGAAGAACTGCGTGCAGTCGAACTGCGACTCCAGCGTTTCGCCGCACTGCGGGCACGTCGCCAGGGTGTGCAGCGGCGTCCCGAACAGGGCGGCATGCAGCCGGAACAAGGCGGCATCGCGCTGGCCCAGGCTGGCCAGCGCCCAGCACGCCGGATCCGGCTGCGGCCACACGGCCTGCAGCAAGCCCACCGCGCGCGCATCGCCGCCGGCGCCGTGCAGCACTTCCCAGGCCTGCAGCAAGG
>DASWQJ010000319.1:0-3456 GCA_036403795.1 Stenotrophomonas sp. | reverse complement strand
GATGGCCGCCATTTCCAGCGGCAGGCTCCTCAAGGCCAGTGCGCCCGCGGCAAACAGCATGATGAACATTTCCGCGAATTTCACCGCACGCATGACGGCCGCCTTGCTGAAGCGGTCGGCCAGCCAGCCACCGAGCAGCGGGAAGAAATACACGCCGATCATGAAGCTGTGCATGATGTGCTTGGCTTCGGCTTCCCGGCCGGGCGCGGTCACTTCCTGCAACAGCAAAGAGGTGATCAGGAACTGCACCAGGATGTTGCGCATCCCGTAGAAGCTGAAGCGCTCGCAGGCTTCATTGCCAATGATGAAGGGAAGTTGGCGCGGCATGCGCGCCGGCGCGGTGGCGGCCGTGGCGGGGGTCGTCATCGTGATGGGAAACCAACGGAAGGCAAGCCGCAAGCCTATCGCATCGCGGCGATACGGGGGATGGCCCATCGGCCACGCGCGCCACGCCGCGCCAGGTCTCCTGCAGCGCAGCTTGGCCGGGCCTGAACGTTCCCGTACCCTCCCGGGTTCATCCCGTATACCCCTTCGTGGAGCCCCCATGCCGCGCATTCGTCACTTGGCCATCGTGCTGTCCTGCCTGCTGGCCGGCGTTCCGGCCTGGGCCGCCACCACCGACACGTTGACCACGGTGTCTGAACGCAGCGGCTTCCAGGACACCGGTCGCTACGACGAAGTGATCGCGCTGTGCGACGCCTTCGCCGCCCGCTGGCCCAACGCCGTGCGGTGCATCGAATTCGGCACCACGCCCGAGGGCCGGCCCATGAAGGCACTGGTCGCGTCCACCTCCGGCGCGCTGGATCCCCAGGCCGCCGCCGCGCGAGGCTTGCCGGTGGTGTTGATCCAGGGCGGCATCCATGCCGGCGAGATCGACGGCAAGGACGCCGGCTTCCTGGCGCTCCGGCAGATCCTGGAGGGCAAGGCCGCCCATGGGGCGCTGGATGAAGTCGTATGGCTCTTCGTGCCGGTGTTCAACATCGATGGCCATGAACGCTTCGGCGCCTGGAACCGCCCCAACCAGCGCGGCCCCCGCGAGATGGGCTGGCGCGTCACCGCCCAGAACCTCAACCTCAATCGCGATTATCTCAAGGCCGACGCGCCGGAGATGCAGGCCATGCTGCGGCTGGTCGAGCAATGGGATCCGCTGCTGTACGTCGACCTGCACGCCACCGACGGGGCGCAGTTCGAACACGACGTGTCGGTGCAGGTCGAGCCGGTGCATGCCGGCGACGCACGCCTGGCGGCCGACGGCAAGGTGCTGCGCGATGGCGTACTGGCCGACCTCAAGCGCCAAGGGTCGATGCCATTGCCGTATTACCCCTCGTTCGTGGTCGACGACGACCCCAGCTCCGGCTTCGAGGACAGCGTGCCGCCGCCGCGCTTTTCGCATGGCTATTTCCTGCTGCGCAATCGCTTCGGCATGCTGGTGGAGACCCACTCGTGGAAGCCCTATCCACAGCGGGTCGAGATCATGCGCAACACCATCGTCTCGGTACTGGAACGCGCCGCGGCCGAGGGCGCGCGTTGGCGCGCCGATGCGCAGGCTGCCGATCGCGTCGACCTGGCGGGAAAACCCGTGCCGCTGGACTACAAGGCCGATGCGCAGTCGCGCATCGTCGAGTTCCATGGATACGAATACACGCGCACGCCCTCGCCGGTGTCTGGCGCGCTGATGACGCGCTACGACGAAACCAAGCCGCAGGTCTGGCGCGTGCCCCTGCGCGACCGGATCAAACCCTCGGTGGTCGTCGAGGCGCCGCGCGCCGGCTACGTGATACCGCCGGCCTATGCCGCTCGCGTGGCCGAAAAGCTGCGCGAGCACGGTGTGCGCTACCAGACGGTGACCGCCGCGCAGGAACTGCCGCTGCAACTGTTCCGCGCCGACGACGCCAGTTTCGACACGGCCTCGGTGGAGGGCCATCAGCGATTGTCGGCGACCGGTCAATGGCGCAATGAAACGCACGAGGTCGCCGCCGGTGCGCTGTTCGTCCCCATCCGCCAGCCCAAGGCACGCTTGGTGATGGCGCTGCTCGAGCCGCAGGCCCCCGATTCGCTGCTGCAGTGGGGCGAGTTCAATCCGGCGTTCGAGCGCAAGGAATACATGGAAGCCTATGTCGCCGAGGACGTGGCCGAAAAAATGCTGGCCGACGACCCGGCGCTGAAAGCCGCCTTCGAAACCCGACTGCGAGACGATCCGTCCTTCGCCAACGATCCGCGTGCGCGCCTGGATTTCTTCTATCGCCGCCACCCTAGCTGGGACGAGCGCTACCGCTTGTACCCGGTGATGCGTAGCGACCAACCGCTGCACTGACGACCCTTCCCCCGCGTCGTTTCATGAAAGCCTCCCCACGTCCGCCTATGAAAACGATTACATGCCGCGCTGTCGCGCTCTTGTCCCTGGTGCTCATGGCCCTTCCGCAAGGGCCGGCAGCTGCTTCCCCGGGCGCGCTTGCCGCATCCGCCTCCCCTGCAGCGCGACCGCCGGGGACGAGCCCTGCGGCGCCGCGGTTCACGCTCGTCACGCTGAACCTTTTCCACGATCGCGAGGATTGGCCACGCCGCCGCGTGCAGATCCTCGACACGTTGCGCCAGTGGCAACCCGATGCCATCGCGCTGGAGGAAGTCATCCAGCGCGAAGGGCTGCAGAACCAGGCGCAATGGCTGGCCGACCAACTGGGTTACCAGTGGTATTTCGTCAGCACCGACGCCGCGGGCAGCCCGTTGCGCTACGGCAACGCGCTGCTGACGCGCCGGCCAGTGATCGCGGCCGATACCGTGCGACTCGAACCACTGGACGACAGCCGCACGGCGGCGCGCCTGCGCCTGGACATCGATGGCCGGGCGCTCAACCTCTACGTCAGCCATCTGCACTGGCGACAGACCACCGCAGGCAGCTGGATGCGGCGCCAGCAACTCGGCGACCTGTTGCGCTACATCCAGTCCAGCGCCGATGGCGCGCCGTCGCTGATCGCTGGCGATTTCAACGCCAGCGCGCAATCGCCGGAACTGGCGGCACTGTCGGCCGACTACGGTGATGCCTACCGTGCACTGCGTCCCGGCCGCGATGGTCCTGGCGATTCCACGCTGGATCCAGCCGATGCGGCGCCGTTGCGCATCGACCATGTGTTCTTCCAGCGCGACCGCTTCCAGGTGGTGGACAGCCATCGATTGTTCGAACAGCGCGATCGCGAAGGCGTGCGCGCCTCGGACCACTACGCGATGTTGGCCACGCTGCAACTGTTGCCGGCCGCATCGCCCGCACCACCCTGGCGTGACCGTGCACTTTCACCAGACCATCGAGCCGGACTGTTGGTGGCAGCGATGACCCAGGACGAGAAATTCGGGTTGATTCGCAGCTACTTCGGCATTGGCGACAAGCGTCCGGCACTGGCCCTGGGGTCGGCAGGCTACGTGCCGGCGATCGAGCGATTGGGGGTGCCGGCGCAACAGCTG
>DASWQJ010000318.1:0-7901 GCA_036403795.1 Stenotrophomonas sp. | reverse complement strand
TTCGGCCAGCCCGTGCGCGCCAGCGCGCTCATCGCCGAGGCCATGGCGGTACCCGGCGTGGAGTGTGCCCGCCTGACCCGGTTGCAACGACTGTACGAGCCGCCCAATCGCGAGCTCGACGACGGCCTGCTGCCCTTGCGGCGCAACGAGATCGCGCGCCTGGACAACGACCCGGCCCAGCCCGAGCACGGGCGATTGCTGATCCACGTGGGAGGTGGGCGATGAGCACGCATGATTGCCACTGCGGTGGCACCGATTGCGGGTGTTGCGAGGGTGTCACCACGATGACGCCGGTGGCCATCGAGCCTCGTCCGGCGTTGCCGGCGCTGCCCTATCGCGTGGGCACCCACGCCCGCTTCCTGGCCAGCATGAAGGCACGCCTGCCCGGTATTGAAGTGACCGCACCCGGCGACGACGGCCAGACCCCATTGAGCCTTCGCCCGTTGCAAACGCTCACCACGCGCGACCCCGCCGATCCGGCGATCGCCTTGCTCGACGCCTGGGCCTGCGTGGGCGATGTGCTCACCTTCTACCAGGAGCGCATTGCCAACGAGGGCTATCTGCGCACCGCTACCGAGCGCCAGTCGCTGGTGGAGCTGGCGCGACTGGTCGGCTATCGGCCCCGTCCCGGCGTGTCGGCCAGCGCGCACCTGTCCTATACGGTTGACGAGCACCAGGCCGAGCCGGTCGACGTGCCGGTGGGTACGCGCGCGCAGTCGATTCCGGGCCCGGACGAACTGCCGCAGATGTTCGAAACCGATGAACCCTTGCAGGCGCGCCGCGAGTGGAACGACCTGGGTATTCGTCGCCAGCGACCGCTCGCCATCGACGATGCAAGCCTGCCCTCGCTGGAGGCCTTGCACGTGGCCGGCGTGGACAACGAGGTGCGACCCGGCGACCTGCTGCTGTTCGAATTCGCACAGGGCCCATCGCCCTACCAGGTACGCCGCGTACGGGCCGCGCAGATCGACTTCGAGACGCAGCGCACCGCGTTGTTGCTGCAACCTTTGCCGCCCTTGGTGCCGCAGGCCCTACCGCTGTTGCAGGGCCTGGTGTTCGACCTCCAACGCCTGCTCGACCAGGGCGATGGTGACGCACGCGCCTTGGCCAATGCCACCGCATTGCGCAACGCCCTGTACCTGGGCGGCGGTGCCTGGCCGCTGCTGGAATGGGCCAAACGTCTCACCTTTGGCGTCGAAGGCGACTCCATCGACCTGATCGGCAAGTTCGGCGATGCGATCAAGGCACTCGAACTGCCCGCCACCGACCCGGTCGGCTCCACGCCGGACGGCGCCGTCGATGCGCTGCTGATGCCCCCGCAGGTACAGGCCGCCAACCGGCTGCGCCTGCGTCGCGACCTGGGCAGCGCGTTTGGTCGCGGCGCCGACCTGCAGCCGCAACTGATCACCGGTTTTGCACCGCGCCTGAAGGACACCTATTACCAGGCCTGGCGCGGATCCGATGCCGGCGCCAAACCCGCTGCGTTGCGCGCCGTGCATCTGCTCGGGCCCGGGCAAACGTTGTTCGGCGCCACGGCGGCGCGGCCCGTGCCGGCCAGCGGCGCCCATGGTTTGCCCGCGCTGGAAGACTGGGACGACTGGGTCTATGCCGGCGACGAAACCAGCAGCAACGCCTATCTTTCCAAAGCCGACGAGCTGCTGGCCCCGGGTGACCTGGTGCTTGCCACCCGCCCCGGCGAGGACTTCGACGACGTGCCCCGGCTCGACGTGTTGCAAGTGGCGCGAGCACGCAGCGGCCCGCGCACCGCTTATGGCCTGTCGGGCGAAACCACGCGCCTGGATTTCGGCCAGGACGGCAAACCCACGCCATGGCGCGACGTCGACGTCAAAGGCGGCAAGGAAGAACGCGCCTTCATCACCGACATGCGTTCGACCTGGCTGCATCCCCAGCGGCGCGTCCTGGTGCTGGCTGAAACACCCATCATCGACGAGGTCGCGGGCGACACCCTCGAGCTCGCACCCTTGCACGAACAGCTGCAGTCGGGCCGCTGGCTGGTCGTAACCGGTGAGCGCAGCGATATCGCCGGGGTACGCGGCGTACAGGCCGCCGAGTTGATGATGGTGGCCGGCCTGCGCCACGGCCAGGATCCCGACCTGCCCGGCGACCGTCCGCACACCACCTTGCAGTTGGCCACGCCGCTGGCCTTCCGCTATTACCGCGCCAGCGTGCGCATCGCCGCCAACGTGGTCGCCGCCAGCCACGGCGAGACGCGCCGCGAAGTGCTCGGCAGCAGCGATGCCCGTCGCCCGCTGCAGACCTTCGCGCTGCGCCAGCCACCGCTCACCTGGCGACCGGCACCCACCGCCGTCGGCGCCACCAGCACCTTGAAGGTGTACGTCAACGATGTCGCCTGGCCCGAAGCCAGCAGCCTGGCCGTGCTCGGCGCCGACGACCGCGCGTTCGTCACCACCACCGACAGCGACGGCAATACCGCGGTGGTGTTCGGCGATGGCGAACACGGCCTGCGTCCGCCCAGCGGCTTCGAAAACCTGCGCGCCGAGTATCGCAACGGCTTGGGCAAGGGCGGCAACGTGCGCCCCGGCCAGGTCGCGCTGATGGTCACCCGCCCGCTCGGCTTGAAGGAGGTGGTCAATCCGCTGCGCGCCTCCGGGGGTGCCGATCGCGAAACCGAGGCCTTGATCCGCGAGAACGCGCCACGTTCCATCATCGCGCTGGATCGGCTGGTGTCGGTGTCGGACTACGCGGATTTCACCCGCATGTTCGCCGGCATCGCCAAGGCCCAGGCACGTCGCCTGGCCGATGCCGCCGGCGAGTACGTGTGCGTGAGCTTTGCCGGCGTCGAGGACATGCCCATCGACATCGACTCGGACCTGTACCGCAACCTGGCCAACGCCCTGCGAACGCTGGGCGATCCGGGTTTGCCGGTGCGCCTGGCCTGGCGCGAACGCATCGCGTTGGTCCTGCAGGCACGCGTGCGCCTGCTGCCCGACCATCGTTGGGAGCCGGTGGCCACCGTGGTACGCACACGCCTGCTGGATCGCTTCGGATTCGAGGCACGCGACCTGGCGCAACCCGCGCTGCTGTGCGAAGCGGTGGCGGCGATCCAGTCCGTGCCCGGCGTGGACTGGGTGGACATCGACAGCTTTGGCGGCATCCCCGATACCGAAACCGATGGGCAGACCGGCCAGCCGCGCCTCATCACCCAGGCCCAGATCACCCAGCACGTGCAACGCATCCTGCACGGCGAAGACGACAAGGGATCGGGCCTCGGGTCGGCCTCGAACGCCAGTGCGGGACAAGCCACGCAACGCCCGCCGCCGCGCGTGGATGCCTTGCCGGCGCGCATCGAGAACGGCATCGCCCGGCCGGCACAAATAGCCTGCTTCATGGCCTCGGTGGCCGACGCCCTCATCCTCAACCAAGACCTGTGAGCGCAGACATGGACCTTCCTTCGCTGCACACACTCCCCCGCGAAGATCGCCTTTACCGGCTGCTGCCGGAGATCCATCGCACCCGCGACGCCGCGCAGGGCTATCCGCTGCAGGCGCTGCTGCGGGTGATCGCCGAGCAGGTGAACCTGGTCGAAGACGACATCGCGCGCCTGTACGACAACTGGTTCATCGAGACCGCCGACGACTGGGCCGTACCCTATCTGGCCGAACTGCTCGGCTACCGACCGGTCGAAGCGCCGCTGGCAGCCGGCAACGGTGGCGATGCCCTCGAGCGCGTGCGCGTGCCGCGCCGCGAGGTCGCCCACCTCATCTCGCAACGGCGCCGCAAAGGCACCGTGTCGCTGCTGGAAGACCTGGCCTTCGATGTCGCCGGCTGGCCCGCGCGCGCGCAGGAGTACTTTCTGCTGCTCGACCGTGCGCAGCACCCCAACCACCTGCACCTGGACCGGCTCGGCACCGCCGACGTGCGCAACATGCCCGTGCTGGATCGTTGCGACACCCCGTTCGATACGCTGGCCCACAGCGTCGACCTGCGCCGCATCCAGTCGCCACATCGCACCGGCCGCCACAACATTCCCAGCGTGGGCGTGCACGTGTGGCGCATGCGCAGCCATCCGGTCACCCGCACACCGGCCTATTGCGTGGAAGAAGCCGGCGCGCATTGCTTCACCTTCAGCGTACTCGGCCAGGATGCGCCGCTGTATCGCCAACCCCGCCGCGAGCCCGATGCCTTCCACCTTGCCGAGGAAGTGAACCTGCCGCTGCCGCTACGCCGCCGTGCGCTGCGCGACCACCTGCAGGCCGACTACGGTGCCGACGCCAGCCTGGCCGTCTGGGCAGAACAGTGGGCCGGCCAGGATGGCAGCGAGCCGGTGCCGGTGCAGGCCGTGGTAGTGGCCGACCTCAGCGGCTGGCGTTATCGACCCGCGCGCGGCCAGGTCGCGATCGATCCGGAGCGCGGCCGCTTGATGTTCCCCCCCGACCAGGTACCCAAGAAGGGCGTGCGGGTGACTTACCACCACGGCTTCGCGGCCGACATCGGCGGCGGGCAATACCCGCGGGGCACGCGCCTGCCCCCGCCGCCCTACAGCACCTATCGCGTGGGTCAGGGCGGCACCGCGCCGCTGTCGCGCATCGCCGACGCATTGCGAAAATGGGACGAAGAAAGCCCCCGACACGCCGTGATCGAACTGGTGCACAGCGGCGTGTGGGTCGAGCCGGTGCACGTGCGGATGCGTCCCGGCCAATCGCTGACCCTGCGCGCCGCCGAGGGCGCCCGCCCGGTCATCCGCTTGATCGACTGGCAAACCGACCTGCCCGATGCCTTGAGTGTCGAGATGGACGTCGGCAGCCGCTTCACGCTCGACGGCATCCTGCTGGCGGGCCGACCGATGCAGGTGAGCGCACCGAACGATCCGCAGATGTACGCCGAGCAGGCCGCCACCACGCCCTCGTGCGGCGCCCAGCTCACCCTGCGCCACTGCACCCTGGTGCCGGGCTGGGGCATCGGCTGCGACTGCGAGCCCGACCGCGCGTCCGAGCCCAGCCTGGAGTTGCACGGCGTGCAGGCACGCGTGCTGATCCAGCAAAGCATCGTCGGCTCGATCCAGGTGCGGCAGGACGAGGTCGGCACCGATCCGATCGCGCTGGTCATCGAAGACAGCATCATCGATGCCGCCGACAGCGGCGATGCCATCGGCGCGCCGGATGCCGCCGTCGCCCACGTACACCTCACCCTGCGCGACAGCACGGTATTCGGGCAGGTTGAAGTGCACGCAGTCGACCTCGCCGAAAACAGCCTGTTCGATGCCTGCCTCAACGTGGCGCGCCGGCAAGTCGGCTGCATGCGCTTCTGCCACATTCCCTGCCACTGCCGCTCGCCGCGCCGCTACCGCTGCCAGCCCGACGAGGCCGTCGCCGCGGTACGTGCACGCCGACTGCCCGCGGCCACCGAACAACGACTCATCGAGGCCGAGCGCCAACGCGTGCGACCACGATTCCAGTCGCGTCGCTATGGCCGTCCCGGCTATGCGCGCCTGGCGCCGGACACCGCGCTGGACATCCGCCGCGGTGCCGATGACGGCGGGCAGATGGGCGTCTACCACGACCTGTACGAACCCCAGCGCGAAGCCAACCTGCGCGCGCGCCTGGATCAACACACGCCGGCCGGCATGACGGTCGGGCTTCTGTTTGCGGACTGACGAAAGGACACTCCCATGAAAGGCGACTTCTCGCGGGTCAGCTTCGATCCCCGCCACCATTTCAGCCAGGTGCTGCTGCAGCAAGGACGCGTCACCCTGGACGCCGACCCCAACGAACAGGGCGCCATCCTGCTGCACTACCTGCGCACCCTGGCGATGGACCTGTTCGGCCCCTATGCCGCCCCGGCCGGCGCACCCGGCTTTGGGCTCTCGCTGGTCGATGACGACGGCACGCTGGCGATGCAGATCGGCGCCGGCCGCTATTACGTGCAGGGCGTGCTGTGCGAAAGCGAGGGCTGCGACTACCTCGAGCAGCCGCATCACACGCCGGCCGAAACCCAGGATGGCCAGGGCGATGCGCTGCGCCGCTGGCTGGGTGCCAGCAATCGCGACAACTCGCGTTTCTGGGTCTATCTGAAGGTATGGGAACGCCACGTCACCAGTGTCGAGATGCCGCACCTGCGCGAGGTCGCGCTCGGTGGTCCCGATACCTGCAGCCGCCTGCAGGTGGTGTGGCAGGTCCGCGCGCTTGACCTGGCCGAGGTCGACAAGGCCCTCAACGGCCGCATCGAGGGGTGGAAGAAGACCCTGGAGCAGACCGAAGATGCCGCCGAGCGCGCCCAGCTACAGGCACGCATCGACGCGCTGCAGGCGCAGTTGCAATTGCTGCGCGACACGCCCGAGCAGGCCTGCGCCGTGCCCTTGCAGATGTTCGAGCGCGAGCCGGGCGCCATGACCCTGCGGCTGGAACCGCCCGAGCGCCTGGATGATCCCTGCGTCACCGATCCGGACGTGGCCTACCGCGGCGCCGAGAACCACCTGTACCGCGTCGAGATCCATCGCGGCAGCGACAGCGGCACGCCCACCTTCAAGTGGTCGCGCGACAACGGCAGCGTAGTGACGCGCTGGATCTCCGGCGGTGGCAAGCGGCTGCGCGTGGCCAGCACGCGCGGCTTCCTCGATGCCCAATGGGTCGAGCTCTGCGATGAAGACGATGAGCTGCAAGGTCGCGCCGGCACGCTGTGCCGCATCGCCAGCGTGGAAGGCGACGAACTGGTACTGGCCAGCGACGCCACGCGCCAGGCCAGCGCCACCAGCAAAGTGCGGCGATGGGACCAGGTGGACCGCGACGACGTCAGCCTCGACGATGGCGCCGTGCCATTGCGTCCCTCTTCGGGCCTGGAAGAGGACTGGATCGACCTGGAAGACGGCCTGCAGGTGCGTTTCGATCTGCAGCGCGAGTACCGCAGCGGCGACTACTGGCATGCGGCGGTGCGTACCACCGGCGACAGCGGCTGGCCGCAGGACGCAGACGGCGACGCCATCGCCCAGCCGCCGCACGGCATCCACGCCGGCTACGCGCCGCTGGGCTTCGTCGGCATGACTGCCACCGGCGCGCCCGGCGTACTGGGCTCGTGCACATGCCTGGTGTTTCCCGCCAGCACGTGCGGCCTGCCGCGCGCGCAGCTGGACGACGGGCCCGCGCGCACGGACGGGACGGTTTCGCCCAACGCTATCGTGGCGGCGGGCAGCACGACGGGAACCGGCGCCACCAAGAAGCCGGTGGTGCGCAAGCGCAAGGATCCGTGACGCCACCCCCGTTCCCCCCTGATGTCGCGTCGCTGGCGCTGGGCAGCACATGGCCAATGTGCTATCTACGGGCCGTTCCGATCAGGCGATCGGTTCGGCCGCCCAGTCCAGCGAGCATCAGGAGAAGCCGTGCTTCCAAGCCCCATCCGAAGGATCGCCGTCCTCCTGTTCGATGACGGCCTGCTCAGGCTGATCTTCGAGCACGTGCGCAACGTGGCGGTTTCCTCATTGATCACCGCCGCCGGCCTGGAAGTGGCGCGCGTGTCGCCGTCGGAAAGTGAATTCACCCATCCCGGCTTTGCCGGTTATTCCGTCGCCGCCATCGGCATGAGCCTGCTGGTGCTCAACCTGTTGGATGGGCTGTGGAAACTGAGCCGGTTGAAATCGCACGTGCTGTTGCAGTGCGTGCTGTGCGTGTCGTACGCCTTGATCTCGTGGCGCGTGGCGCAACTGGTGCTGAGCTTCAAGCTGGGCGTGAGTTTTGGGTTCACGACGGGATCGTGACGGATTGAATGCACCCGGGGCCTCGCGCCGGGCCCCATCGCACGCTTGCCGCGCGCCCTGTCAACTCACAGCGTGTTCTTCACCACCACGCCATCTTTCATGATGATCTTGAAGTTGCGCTCCGGCTCGGTGATCAGGGTGATGTCCTGCAGCGGGTCGCCGTCGACCAGCA
>DASWQJ010000317.1:0-5006 GCA_036403795.1 Stenotrophomonas sp. | reverse complement strand
GCACCGTAAGTACTTAAAACCAACCGCCCAAACCCACCGCGCCAACACAAAAATCCCAACTCGCAAGCCGCGATCAACCACACCGAGGAAAAGGGAGAGCGCCTCCATCGCTGAAGACAGCCGCGCGCCCATGCCCAAGGCGGCTGCAGACCGTGGAACTGCCGCGAAAAGCCTTGCCGGGGGCGAAGCAAAGCGGCGAGTGCGGCCTATGCGGTCAGGCGGTCAAGCAAGCGGCAAACGGCAAGCGGCCAAAGCGGCCAAAGCGGTCAAGCAAGCGGCTAGTGGCCAATGGCCAAGCGGCCAAAGCGGAAAGCCCGACCTACTCTGCACCGTGCTGTCGCAACAGCGCCAAATAGTTGCGCACCGTGGTGTCCAGTCCGTCGTATAGCGACTCGCTGATCAACGCATGGCCGATCGAAACTTCCAGCACCCCGGGCACGGCACCTAGGAACTCATCAAGGTTGTCCTGCGACAGGTCGTGGCCAGCGTTGACGCCCAAGCCGACCGATTGCGCGCGCCGCGCCGCCGACGCGAACAGCTGCAGGCTTTCCATTGGCTGGCCGCCCGCATGGGCTTCTGCGTACGGACCGGTGTAGAGCTCGATGCGGTCGGCGCCCACGGAGGCTGCGCGCGCCAACACTGCGTTGTCTGCGTCGACGAACAGACTGACCCGACAGCCCAGTGATTTCAGCTCTGCCACCAAGGGCACCAACCGATCCGCGTCGCGCTCGAAATCAAAGCCATGGTCGGAGGTGAGTTGACCGTCGGTGTCGGGCACCAAAGTGGCCTGGGCGGGACGGGCTTGGCGGCACAGCTCGATGAATCCGGGATAGCCATCGCGCGGCGGCGCAAACGGATTGCCTTCGAGATTGAATTCCACGCGGCGCTGGGCCGTCAGCGCGGCCAAGGCCAGCACGTCGTCGCTGCGGACATGGCGCTGGTCCGGACGTGGGTGCACGGTGATGCCGTTCGCCCCAGCGTCCAGGCAGGCGCGTGCCGCGCGCACGACATCGGGTTCGTGGCCGCCGCGCGAGTTGCGCAGTACCGCGATCTTGTTCACGTTGACCGACAGCAGGGTCATCAGTCGAGCCTCAGGACTGTGGATCCTGATCCCCGACCTGACGGGCCTGGGCCAGCGTGCGCAGGCGGTGCAGCTCGACCGGGTCGATGATCTGGCCGGTGTCCTGGCCATCGCCCATGCGTGAGAGGTACCAGCCGCGTGCCCAACCCAGCATCAGCAACAGTGCGGCCACCAGACAGCTCAGCAGCAGCCACATGTGCGTCGTGCTGAAGGCCAGGATCAGGGCGCCGAGCGCCAGGAGCAGGAACAGCCAATGCATGACGATCTCCCCATTGAGTCGGCGCAGTGTAGCGCTGCCGGCCGGGGCGGTTCCACGTGGGACGGTGCCTTACAGCAGGGGCGAGGTCAGCCGGGCAAAAGCCTCCGGCAGCCGTGAGCGCCACAGGGGCCGTCGGCGGTTGAACTGCACCTCGCGTGCGCTGGCCATCTCGCTGGAAAGCAGGGCCGACAGCTGGGCGCAGAGCTGGCGATCGCGATACATCATGGACAGCTCGAAATTGAGCCGGAAGCTGCGATTGTCGAAGTTCGCACTGCCCACCACGCAGCACTCGTCGTCTGCGATGAAGGCCTTGGTATGCAGCAAGCGAGGCCCGTATTCGAAGATACGCACGCCGGCCTCGAGCAGCTCGTCGAAGTACGAGCGCGCCGCCCAGGTCACCAGTCGCGAATCGCTCATGGTGGGTACCAGCAGGCGGACATCCAGCCCGCCCAGCGCGGCCGAGGTGATGGCCATCCGCGCCGCCTCGCCCGGCACGAAATACGGAGTCACCAACCACACGCGCTTCTGCGCCTCGTGGATGGCGGCCACGTGCAAGCGATGGATGGTTTCCCAGGATGAGTCCGGGCCGGACACCAGGACTTGCGCATCGATCTGGCCGTCGGCGCGGCGCGGCGCATCCTCCGGCCAAAGTTGCTGGCGCGCGAATGCATCGCGGCCCTGGCCCGTGGCATAGAGCCAGTCTTCGACGAAAACCAACTGCAGGCTGCGCACCACATGCCCTTCCACCCGCATGTGCAAGTCGCGATACGCGTCCGGGCGCAGCCGTTCGTCTTCCTCGTCGGTGATGTTGATGCCGCCGGTGAAGGCCACGCGTCCGTCCACGATCACCAGCTTGCGGTGGGTGCGCATGTTGACCCAGGGCCGCTTGAACGGCTTGAGCAACTGGGCAGGATGGAACCAGACCGCCTCGCCACCGGCATCGAGCAACGGCCGCAGGAAGCGCTTGCGGACTTTCGAAGAGCCGACCGCATCCAGCAGCAACCGGACCTTGACGCCTGCCCTCGCCCGCTCGACCAGGGCATCGCGAACGACTGTGCCGATGTGGTCCGGGTTGAAGATGTAGTACTCCAGGTGCAGATGGTCGCGCGCATCGGCGATCGCCTTCAGCACGGCGGCATAGGTCGCGCCCCCGTCCACCAGCCACTGGACCGAGGTGGCCGTACTGGGCGGCAATCCGGTGGTGGACTGGGCAATCTTGGCCAGCTCGGTGCAGTCGCTGTCAGGCGGGCAGACGCTGCTGTAGTGCTCCATGCCCGAGCGCGAGCGTCCGCGTCGCAAACGTTGCCGCTTCACTTTCTGCGGCCCCAACAGGTAATAGATCAGCAGGCCCAGGTACGGCAGGGCCGCCAGGCACAGCAGCCAGCTGAGCGTGGCTACCGGTTCGCGCTTCTGCAAGGCGATCCAGCCGGCGATCCACAGCAGGTAGGCCAGGTAGCCGGCGGTCAGGTAAGCGGTGAGGTTGGGGATGCCGACCAGCCATTCCCAGGCGCTTTGAAGGATTGCGAACATCCCGGGATGATAAGGGACGTCCTGAACAGGGAGGGACAATGAAGCTTTCAGGCGGCAGAGGTCACCCGTCGCCGCCCATGAGACGCGCGGGCGTACCCTGAGCAGATGAACGCCATCAAGGGCCGCGGCTCCCGCGTCCATCTGCCGGGTCGCTTCGAAGTCACCACCGCCGAGGCGGTGGATGATGGCTGGTACCTGGACGAAGGAGAGGAGTTTGCGGCACCCCGGCTGCGCACGACCGTGACCGAAGAGACGGCGCGCTCGATCATTAGCCGCAACCAGTCGCCGGACATTCCGTTCTCGCAGTCCGCCAATCCTTACCGCGGTTGCGAGCACGGTTGCAGCTATTGTTTCGCGCGGCCCAGCCATGCGTATCTCAACCTGTCGCCGGGGCTGGATTTCGAGACGCGGCTGTTCGCCAAGACCAATGCGCCGGAGCTGTTGCGGCGTGAACTGGCCAAGCCCGGTTACGTGCCGAGCCCGATCGCGCTGGGCATCAACACCGATGCCTACCAGCCGATCGAGCGTCGGCTGGAACTGACGCGGCGCATGATCGAGGTGTTCTGGGAGACCCGTCATCCCTTCACCCTGATCACCAAGAATGCGCTGGTGGTGCGAGACCTCGATCTATTGGCGCCATTGGCTCGCGAAAAGCTGGTCAGCGTGCATTTTTCGGTGACCACGCTGGATCCGCACTTGTCAGCGCGACTGGAGCCGCGCGCGTCCGCGCCACATGCGCGGCTGCGTGCGATGCGGCAGCTGCACGAGGCCGGCGTGCCGGTCGGCGCGATGATGGCACCGGTGATCCCCTGGATCAACGATGCCGAGCTGGAGGCGATCGTCACCGCCGTCGCCGAGCACGGGGCAACTTCCATCGGCTACATCCTGCTGCGCCTGCCGCACGAGGTCTCGCCGCTGTTTCGCGATTGGCTGCAGGCCCACTATCCCGATCGCGCAATGCACGTCATGAGCACGATCCAGCAATTGCGTGGGGGCAAGGACTACGACAGCCGCTTCGGAACGCGATTCAGCGGGCAAGGCGTGTATGCCGACCTGCTGGCACGTCGGTTCGCGCTCGCGCTGCGCCGGACAGGTGTGGATGGCAAACGCTATCCGGCACTGGATGTCACCAAGTTCCGCCGTCCGGTGTTGGCGGCGCCGGCACGCCCCCCCTCGCCTCAGGGGAGCCTGTTCTGAGCGCTGCGCTCAGCTGCCGCCGTACAACGCCTGTGCCGACTGGAACAGGATCCAACTGGTCGCAATGAACTTGTCCCCGCCCTGGGGTCGGTTGCCGCGATGGGTATGGGTGAACGCGGTAGGCGCGAATAGCAGGCTGCCGGTGCTTGGCTTTACCTTGCGGGCCTGGAACAGGAACTCGGTCTCGCCTTCGGCGAAGTCGTCGTTGAGATAGAGCGTCCACAGGACGTGGCGGTGCAGCGTCTCGGCAGTCGCATCGCGCGGGAAGAGTTCGCAATGCCAATAGGGGTAGCCGCCTTCGCCGGCGCGATACCACTGCAGGTTGATGGCGCCCGGGCGCAGGCAGGTGCGGGCCAGTTCGCCGAGGGCCACATCGTCCAGGCCGGGAAAGTCTTCGGCCGCCAAGCGCCGCGCTTGGCCATCCGTCCCCGGAACCTGCAGCATCAATGGCGAGATCAGGGCCTGGGGATAGCGGCGCAGGTAACGCAGCAGACCGGTGAACACGGCTTGCTGCAGGCGCGCTTCGACCTCTTGCCAGGGCGCCAAGCCACTGATGCGCAGGTCGCGACTGTGCTTGAGTTCGGGATAGACGCCACCGCCGACACGACCAGGGGCCAGTTGGCGCTCCTGGCGCAGGCGCTCGACGATGCGGGCGCAGTCGTCGGCAGGGAGGGCGTCGGGGTAGACCTCGATGAAATCGGCGAGTGGTTCCATGGGGGGACCATAGCAATGACGCGGTGGGCGTGCAGGTGCCTGGCGCTTTGGGGGCGTTGGCCCCCTCGCTCGTTTCCTGGCGGTGGTGATGCGGGTTGCGCGTTGGGCTTTGGCCCTTTGGGTTGCTACTGGGCGCTGGTGATCGCGGCTTGCGAGTTGGGTTTTTTGTTGGGGGCGCGGGTGGTTTGGGCGGTTGGTTTTAAGTACTTACGGTGCGGGCCCCGA
>DASWQJ010000316.1:0-2639 GCA_036403795.1 Stenotrophomonas sp. | reverse complement strand
CATCGCTTCGGCTCGCGCTGTGGAGTGTGTTTCTTTTGGTTACTTTTCTTTGCACAAGCAAAGAAAAGTGACCCGCGCCCGAAGGGCGTGGAAGCCCCTAAAGAAAAATCAAAAAAACCAAAAACCCCACCCATCAGTTACCGCCGCAACAAACCACCCAACCCCACGCCCATCTGACAAACTCCTCCCACCCCGTCATCCCACACCGCCCAATGAGCACCACCACCAACCCCACCCACCGCGTCCTGCTGGCCAGCCTCGTCGGCACCACCATCGAATTCTTCGACTTCTACATCTACGCCACCGCCGCAGTGCTGGTCTTCCCCACACTGTTCTTCCCGGCGGGCGACGCCCACGCCGCGCAATTGCAATCGCTGGCAACCTTCGCGGTGGCCTTCATCGCCCGGCCCGTGGGCTCGGCGGTGTTCGGACACTTTGGCGACCGCATCGGCCGCAAGGCGACCCTGGTGGCGGCGCTGCTTACCATGGGCATTTCCACCGTGTTGATCGGCCTGTTGCCCGGCTACGCGCAGATCGGCGTGTGGGCGCCTACGCTGTTGGCGCTGTGCCGCTTCGGCCAAGGCCTGGGGCTGGGGGGCGAGTGGGGTGGGGCGGTCCTGTTGGCCACTGAGAATGCGCCGCCTGGCAAGCGGGCCTGGTATGGCATGTTTCCCCAGTTCGGCGCGCCGCTAGGGTTCCTGATGTCGACCTCCACCTTCCTGCTGCTGGGCGCCTGGCTCAGTGATGCGCAGTTCCTGGCGTGGGGATGGCGCATTCCATTCATCGCCAGCGCGTTGCTGGTGCTGGTGGGGCTGTGGGTGCGGCTGCGCATCACCGAGACGCCCGACTTCCAGCGTGCCATCGCGCAGGAAAGCCGCGTGCGCTTGCCCCTGCAGGACGTGCTGGCGCGCCATGGCGTTGAAGTGGTGCTGGGAACGGTGGCGACCTTCGCCACCTTTGCGTTGTTCTACTTGATGACCGTCTGGTCGCTTGGCCACGGGACCGGGCAGCTGGGCTACGGCAAGGAAACCTTCCTGCTGCTGCAGATGGCCGGCATCCTGTGCTTCGCGGCGGGCATCCCGATCTCCGCGCGCTGGGGTGATCGAGGCGGTACCGCCCCGGCGATGATGATCGCCAGCGTGGCCATCATCGCTTTTGGACTGTTGTTCGCGCCGTTGTTCGTGGCCGATGCCCCGATGCGCGTGCTGCTGTTCCTGTCGCTGGGGTTTTTCTTCATGGGCTTGACCTATGGCCCGTGCGGCACGTTGCTGGCGCAGTTGTATCCGGTGCAGGTGCGCTACACCGGCGCCTCGCTGTCGTTCAATCTGGCGGGCATCCTGGGGGCGGCGCCGGCGCCCTATATCGCCAGCGCGCTGGCGCAGCGCTACGGGTTGGCTGCGGTCGGGGCCTACCTGGCCGCCGCTGCGGCACTGAGCCTGGTGGCGCTGGCGTTGGCGCGGCGCTACCTGCGGCATTGAGGCAGCCCGGCGCCCGCGGTGCGGCGCCCCCGGCACGTCCGGCGGGAAGCTACGCCGCGAAACTGAGCTGGTTACGCCCGCCGGCCTTGGCCAGGTACAGGTGTTTGTCCGCCTCACTCAACAGATGATGCAAGGACTCGTCGTGACGGCGCGCCGTGCAAAATCCAATGCTGACGGTCATGCGGAGTTCTTCCCCGCGGACCGGCACCCGCAGCGCTTCGATGCGCTCGCGCAAGGCCTCGAAATATTCGGTCGCCTCTTGGGTTTGTAATCCCGGTACCAACAGGCAGAACTCTTCGCCACCAAAGCGTGCGATCAGGTCCTGCTCACGGGCGTGGGCGGACACGGCACCGGCCACGGCGCGCAGGGCATCGTCGCCGGCCTCATGACCCCACGTGTCGTTGATGTGCTTGAAGTGGTCGATATCCAGCATCGCCGCAGTCACGCTCTGGCGCTCGGCCAGCAGGCGCGGCAGGTTGCGTTGACTCTGCTCCAGGAAGTGGCGGCGATTGGGCAGGCCGGTCAGGTAATCGCGGGTCGCCAGGTCCTGCAGCGTGCCAATCAATTCCAGCTGGTCCACGTTCTGCGACACGCGGCAGAAGAATTCTTCCCGCGAGAAGGGCTTGCGCAGGAAATCATTGGCCCCGTTCTTGAGGAACCGCGGAATCAGCGAGGCCTCGGTATTGCCCGAAATGCCGATCACCGCCACCTTGTCGCGGGTGCGCAGTGCGCGCAGGCGACGAGTGAATTCCACGCCTTCCATGCCCGGCATTTCCTGGTCCACGATGGCCAGGCGGATGGCCGGGTTTTGTTCGACGGCCTGCAGGCCGGCCATGCCATCGGCGGCCGTGACGACCTGGTAGCCGTACATCCGCAACAAGCTGGCCGCATAGGTGCGGGCCGAGAGCGAGTCGTCCACCACCAGGGCAGAGATCCGGCGGTTGCGTTCCAGCCGCTGCACCAGCCAGGCCAGGTAATCGATGCTGCCGGGCGCGTTCTTCACCACGTAGTCGATGATTTGTTGCTGCAGCACGCGACGACGCAGGTCCTCATCGTAGACGCCGCTGACCACCACGGTGGGCAGGCCGCGGGAAACGAAGAACTCCACCACCTGGTCGCGGTCCCCGTCCACCAGCACCAGCCCGGTCAGGACCAGGAACC
>DASWQJ010000315.1:0-19952 GCA_036403795.1 Stenotrophomonas sp. | reverse complement strand
CTGGGCGTACTGGCGGGTCTTTCGTTGGTGCGTACCCGCGCACGCGAGTGGACCTTGAAGCTGGACCATCGCCTATTCAAGGCGCGCATCGACTAGCCACCCGGTGGCGTCGCGGTGGCGCGGCAACCTTGGTTACCGCGCCGCCCGTGGCACCGGCCAAGGCCTGCAAGAGGCCCTGGCCCGGCGGTGCACTTTATTTGCCGTCGTCCAGCGTCAGTCGATCCAGCACCCACATCGTCGGGCGCGTGTCACCGGTGAAGTACAGGCACAAGTCGGCTTGCGGGGGCGCGTCCTTCGGCAACCTGGCGCGCAGCGTGTAGAAGCCATCGGCGTCCGGCCTGGCCGGCAGTTTCACGCTGGCCAGTGTCGGCCCCTTGCAACCATTCCGGACCACCAGTTCGCCGTAGGCCGAATGCGAGGGCTGGAAGGTGCGCAGGTGTTCGTCGTGCGCCAGTTGGAAGTAATACGGCAACACGCCCGCACGCACCTGGATCCCGCCGATGCCGCGCAGGTCGGCCTGCTTCCATTCCCAGCACGGATTGAAGATGTCGGCGTTGAAGATCGCGCGCTCGCCCTCGAGCGGGCCATCGTCCTCCATCCGCAGCATCAGCTGGCCGGTGCACATGGCCAGTTCTTCGTCGCTGCGGCTGCGTAGCGAGGCGACATCCAGATGACGCACCACCGGCGGTGCCAGCGCCTCGCCCTGCCAGAACGTGGCCACCTGGAACTGCAGCGGCAACGCCAGCACCAGCGGTGCCTGGTAGCGCGGCGAGCTCGAGGTGGGCGCACTGCCGTCGGTGGTATAGCGCAGCTCGTCGAAGCCCAGGCGGTCGGTGGCGGTGATGCGCACCTGGTGGTCGCCCTCACGGGCGATGTCGACCTTGGGCTGGAACGGCGTCTTTGCATAGGCCACGCCCAAGGCACGGTAATGCGCCAGCAACGCAGGCAGGCGTTGCCGGAAGTCGGCGAAGTCCTTGCGCTCGGCGGGCGACCAGCCCGTTTCGGCGACGGCGGCCACGCGCGGGAACATCGCGTGCTGCACGCGCGCGAAACTGCGCATGTGCTCGGTCCAGTTGTTGGCCTGCAGACCCAGGATGTGCTTGCGCTGCTGCGCATCGAGCGCGGCAGGAATGGGCTCGAAAGCGTACACGCGCTGCAGGTCGATCATCGCCGGCCGGCCCGGCGGCTCGTCCGGCGAATCGGTCTGCAGGTAATCCAGGTAAAGCTCCGAAGAGGGCGCCATCACCACGTCGTGACCTTGTCGAGCAGCGGCGGTTCCGCCCTCGATGCCGCGCCATGACATCACCGCCGCTTCCGGCGGCAGGCCGCCTTCAAGGATCTCGTCCCAACCGATCATCAGGCGGTCGTGCGAAACCAGGAAGCGTTCCAGGCGCTTGAGCATCCACGACTGCAGGGCTTCCTCGTTCTTGAGGCCGAGCTCGCGGATGCGGGCCTGCATGCGCGGCGAGGCTTTCCACTGGTCCTTGACCGCTTCGTCGCCGCCCAGGTGCACGTAGCGGTCGGGGAACAGCTCCAGCACCTCGGTCAGCACGTTCTCGAAGAACTGCAGGGTCGATTCGTCGGCATTGAAGAGGTTGGCTTCGACGCCCCACTGGTTGGAGACGGCGATCGGCTTGCCGCTCACGCCCAACTCCTGATACGCGGAGATCGCGGCCGTCGCGTGACCCGGAATGTCGATCTCGGGCATCACCTCGATGTGGCGTTCGTGGGCATAGCGCACCACCTCGCGCACCTGCGCCTGCGTATAGAAGCCGCAATATTCGAACGGCGTGCCATCGGCCCGGATACCGCCGTCGCCGGCCGGCACCCGGCAGCCACCGGCTTGGGTCAGCCGCGGATAGCGCCTGATCTCCAGTCGCCAACCCTGGTCATCGGTGAGATGCCAATGGAAGGTGTTGAGTTTGTGCAGCGCCATCACGTCGAGCAGGAACTTGATGTCCTCCACGCGCTGGAAGTGGCGTGCCGAGTCCAGGTGCAGGCCGCGCCAGCCAAAACGCGGTGCATCGACGATGTGGGCGACCGGCCACTGCGCCGGCGCACTGGCCTGGCCCTTGGCCGGCGCCAGTTGCCACAGCGTGACAGCGCCGTAGAACAGGCCGCGCGCATCGGCGGCGCGCACGCGAACGCCATCGCGCGTGATGTCCAGCACGTAGCCCTCGGGCGAGCCACTGGCCTTGGGATCGATCGCAAATACGATCTCGCCTTTGCCGGGGCGGCTGTCCGCCGGCGCCAGGCCGAGCTGGATGCCGCTGCCGCGGGCCAGGCCGTCGATGAATTGTTGCGCGGTGACGGCGGCGCCGGCATCGGCGGCGCGCACCCGCACCTGTGGGGTGAGTGGGAAGGCGCCTTCGCCGGTACGGACCTCGGCGGGGGCGGGAATCACGGACAACGGATTGGCCGCGAAGGCGGCCGGAGCGGCCAGGGCGGTCAACACCAGCAACCAGCGCATCAGGGGTGCGGGCGAGCGGAACGGGGCGTGGCGAGCAGTCATCGGAACCATCCTCCGGTGGCGGCTATGGAAAGCCGGAAAAGAAGCGGGCCCGGACGAATGCCGGGCCCGCTGGGTTACATCATGCCTGCATTGCGCAACGTCAGAAGCTGAAGCGCGCGTTGAGGTAGTACTGGCGACCGTTGGTGTAGAAGGCCTGCGGACGGCCATCGGCCACGTAGTACTTCAACTTCGGGTTGTTGAGGTTCAGGCCGTCGAGCGTGAGCGAGAACCAGTCGTTGAACTTGTAACCCACCGAGGCGGCCAGGGTACCGGTGTCGTCCTGGAAGTACTCGTTGGCACGCAACATGCCGTGGTAGAACGAGGAGCGGAACGTATATGCCACGCGGGCGTTGAACGTGTCGTTCTCGAACCACAGCGAGCCGTTGTACGTGTTCTTCGAGGTGCCCACCAGCGGGCCGCCATCGTCGGCTTCGCCGTCGGCGTAGGTGTAGTTGCCGCTGAATCCGAAGTTGTCGCCGATCGGCTGCTCGTACGAGATCTCCAGGCCGCGCACGCGGCCATCGCTGTTCACCGGGATGGTGACTTCATAGTTCTCGACATTGCCGGTCTGGTCGTTCACGTACGGACGAACGACGGTGTCGTACTTGACGTAGTTGCGCAGGTCCATCGAATAGACGCTGGCCGACAGCAGGGCACGCGGGGCGAAGTACCACTCCAGCGAGGCATCGACGTTGGACGAGATGATCGGATCCAGATCCGAGTTGCCGCCGCTGCCGGTGTGGGTCAGGTTGGACAGGGATACTGCGCCAGCCAGTGCGGAGTAATCGGGCAGTGTCATCGTCTGCGAAGCGGCGACGCGGAACACGGTGTCGTCGTTGATCTGGAACTTGATGTTCGCGCTCGGCAGCAAGCGCTTGTGCTCGTTGTCGGCATGGACGGGGATGTACGGCCCGAACAGCGAGGTGGTGATGGCGCCCGGGAAGGCGGCATCGACCGCGCGGTTGTAGTCGATGTCCTGGTCGATGTCGACGTAACGCACGCCGAAGTTGGCACTCCAGTCATCGCCTTCCAGGTTGGCCTGGACATAGGCGGCGGTGGTCTTCTCGTTCACCTTGAACTCGGACGCCCAGTTGCGGCGCGCGCCATCGTTGCGCAGGGTCGAGTTGCTGCCCACTGCATCGCGCAGGGCACCCTGGGTGAAGTACCAGATGTCGCTGGGGAAGGTGCCGCCGATGCCATTGCCGAAATTGCCGGGGTAATGGCCAACCGTGCTGCCCTGCAGGTTCGCCCAGATGCCGTCGCCGTCCAGGTCCCAGCCGTACGGGCTTTCGACTTCGCGGGTGTGGTCGGCGTAACGCACGCCGAAGTCCAGGGTCGGCATCACGCCTTCGGTGCCGAAGTACAGCTGGCCATCGGCCTTGGCCCAATGTTCCTTGTCGGTCACTTCATAGTTCTGCGCGCCCCAGGTGCCGCCCCACAGCGAGCCGGCCGGCGAGCTGTTGTCGCCGCCCAGGTACCAGTTGGTCGGGCTGCCGGTGCCATTGACCTGCCAACCACCGCCCTGGCCGACGCCAGTGACCACTTCGGCGATGTCCTGCAACGGCGTCTTGCCCTTGCCTTCGGTGGTGCCGCCCTGGAACTTCACGTTGAACATGTCCGACGCCTGCCAGTCGGCATCGAAGGTCACGTACTGGGTGTCGGCGCTCGATTCCGGGCGCGAGATCATGTCGTAGATGCCGTAGCCGGTGCCGGCGACGCCTGCGTAGTCGGCCTTGACCAAGGTGTTGTCCTTGATCACGTAGCCCGGGTTCGGCGCCTGGGTATTGGCGAAGTTGCCCGTCCACAACATGTAGTTGCGGTTGTAGTTCTTGGCGTCCATCTTCGACACGAAGCCTTCCAGGCCCAGGGTCAAAGTGTCGGTGGCCTTCAACTGCAGGCCGAGCAGGCCGCCCTTGCGCTCGCGGGTCTGGTCGAAATAGACCGCGCCCGGCAGGTTCGGGTAGTAAACGCCAGCCAGGTCGGGATTGGTGGCCACGACCGGGGCATCCGCCGCGATCTGGCTGAAGCCGCCCACGATTTCCTGGCCATCGCGGCGCAGCTCGCGTTCCTGGTAGAACGCCTGGAACAGCACGCCGAAGTTGTTGGCCTCGTTCTTCCAGTTCACCAGGCCACTGAACTGCGGCTTGGTCGTATCGGGCAGGTCGGAGTACACCGCGCCGACGGAAGCTTCGGCATGGAAGGGATCGGCGAATTCCAGCGGCTTGCGGGTGATCACATCGACCGTGCCGGCGCTGCCGCCTTCATTGAGCTTGGCCTCTGAAGACTTGTGCACCACTACCTGGCTGACCATTTCCGAGGGCAGCAGCGAGTAGCTGACGCTGCGACCAACGGTTTCGGTCTGGCTGAGGATGAACCAGTCTGCCGAGCCGATGGTGTGGCCGTTGATCTGGGTGAGCGTCAGGCTCGGCGTGGTGCCGCGCAGGCTGACGCGATCGCTTTCGTCGAAGCCGCCTTCGTTGGCGCTGGACGAACTGATGTTGACGCCGGGCAGGCGCTGCAACGTGTCGGCGACATTGCGTGCCGGCAGCTTGCCGATGTCTTCGGCGGTGACCACTTCAACGTGGGACTGCGCTTCGCGCTTGGCGTCGAGCGACTTTTCCATGCTGCCGCGGATACCCACTACCTGGACGGTATCCAGGTCCGTGGGCGAAGGCTGCTTGCCGGCGTCCTGCGCCTGCGCGCCGAAGGCGATACAGGTGACGATGGCGGTGGATAGGACGGATTTACGGTATTTCATGATGTCTCTCCTCATCAATCAATTGGTGTGCGTTGCTGGCGCGCCGATGTAGCTCTGCGTGTCCGGTCCTTCCCCGACCTCGACGCCTGTGACCACGATGTTGCGTTGTTCCTGCCTTACGCCTTCTGGCCCAGAAACCAACTGGCGGCGCCCACGACGCCCAGCTGCCCGTGCTCGACCAACTTCACGGGAATGCGTTCCAGCGCCTCGCGCATCGATCCCTTGTCCAGGAACCGTTGAACGAAGCTGCTGTCGATCAGGAACTGGCGGATCTTGGGAAGGATGCCGCCAGCCAGATAGATGCCGCCCTGCGCGCCGTAGAGCAGGGCCATGTCGCCGCAGACGCTGCCAAGCAGTCCGCAAAACACGTCCAGTGCTTCGCGCGCGAGCGCGTCCTCACCGGCCAGTGCGGCCGCGGTGATTGAATCGGGGGTGGTATGCGCGGCCTGCGCGTTGCGCACCACGCACAGCGCGCTGTAGAGGTTGACCAGGCCGGGCCCGGATAGCGCGTGCTCGACGGGCACGTGGCTGCGGTGGCGCAGCATTTCGCGCACCAACTGCATTTCCAGTTCGCTGTTGCTGGCCAGTGCGGCCTGGCCGGCCTCGGTGGCCAGTACGACGGGACGACCGCCGTTGGGGATCCACACCGCCGCGCCCAGGCCGGTGCCCGGGCCCAGCACCAGGGTGGGCCCGACGGGGCTCTGTACCGGGCCGGTCAGCTGCAGCACTTCGCTGGCATCGACATAGGCGGCGGCGTGCGCCACGGCTTCGAAGTCATTGACCAGGTGCACGGCAGCCAGGCCGAGTTCTTCGCGGATCGCGCGTGGCGACAGGACCCAGGGCAGGTTGTTGGTGATCACCGTGCCGTCGGCCAACGGGTAGCCCGCGCTGGCGATGACGCATTCGCTCAGGCCCGGGTTGTCGCGCAGGAAGTCGGCCAGGATCGCCGCCAGGCTGGGGTAATCGGCACAACGGTACTTGCGGTAGTCCTGCACCTGGATGGGGTGGGACGGGTCGCCGCTGGCCTGCACACGACCCAGGCGCACATGCGTGCCGCCCACGTCGGCCGCCAGGAAAGGCGACGCTGCGTGCAACCGGGAGGACGATGCTGGACGGGAACTTGCAGCCACACGAACTCCTGTTTGCCTACGGGCACCTCCCGATGGCCAGGGGGTGACGACGGGCCGAGAGTGGAGTGGGCTGACAACGATGTCAACGGGGTGCAACGAAATTTTTGCAATTCGGTAACGCTGGCCGTAACCCCTGAAACGATTACAGCCCTGAAGTCGCAAGGCCGCGTCCCGCCTCGCGCTGCGGTGCAGCGAAGGTGTTGGGGCGATGTCGCTTGTCCCGCGAAGTGCTGCATCGCACCAACAGAAGTGGCGACCGATTCGTCACAGAAAGTTGACAATCCGCGCCATATCGCCGAATGCTGTGACAACGTTGTTCCCAGCCAGGCCGGTCGCCAAGACTTGCCGCCGATGCAGGAGCCTTGCCCGCATGTCCGCACTTGCCGCCGCCCCAGAACGCTCCAACGTGACGACCTCGATCGCCATCGTGGGCGTGCTGTTCTTCATCATCGGGTTCTTCACCTGGATCAACGGACCGCTGATCACCTTCGTGCGGCTGGCCTTCGACCTGGACGAGGTGAACGCCTTCCTGGTGCTGATGGTGTTCTACCTGTCGTACTTCTTCCTGGCGTTGCCGTCGTCGTGGATCCTCAAGCGCACCGGCATGAAGAAGGGCCTGGCGCTGAGCCTGTTCGTCATGGCCATCGGCGCGGCGGCGTTCGGGCAGTTCGCCACGCAGCGCTGGTACCCAGGCGCATTGGGCGGGTTGTTCGTGATCGGCAGCGGCCTGGCCTTGCTGCAGACCGCAATCAATCCCTACATCTCCATCCTGGGGCCGATCGAGACGGCGGCACGCCGCATCGCGTTGATGGGCATCTGCAACAAGATCGCCGGCATCCTGGCGCCGATCATCATCGGCACCGTCGTGCTGCATGGCATCGGTGATCTGTCCGCGCAGGTGGCCAGTGCCGATGCGGCGACCAAGACCGCGTTGCTCAATGATTTCGCCGCCAAGATCCACGCGCCCTACCTGGTGATGGCCGCGGTGCTGGTAGTGCTGGCGATCGGGGTGCTGTTTTCCCCGCTGCCCGAGCTCAAGCCTGCCGAGGTCAACGCCACGCCGGCCGGCAGCCAGGGCGGCAAGACCAGCATCTTCCAGTTCCCGCATTTGTGGCTGGGCGTGCTGTGCCTGTTCGTCTACGTGGGCGTGGAAGTGATGGCCGGCGATGCCATCGGCACCTACGGGCACGGCTTCGATCTGCCGTTGGACCGCACCAAGATCTTCACCTCTTACACGCTGGTCGCGATGCTGGCCGGTTATCTCGCCGGGCTGGTGCTGATTCCGCGCGTGATCTCGCAAGCGCGCTACCTGAGCGTGTCGGCGGTGTTGGGCGTGGTCTTCTCGCTGGGCGCGTATTTCACCCACGGCTATGTGTCGGTCGGCTTCGTCGCTGCACTGGGTTTTGCCAACGCGATGATGTGGCCGGCGATCTTTCCGTTGGCCATCCAGGGCCTGGGCCGCTTTACCGAGATTGGTTCGGCGCTGCTGATCATGGGCATCGTGGGCGGGGCCATCATTCCGCCGGCCTTCGCGCTGCTCAAGCAGACCTTCGATTTCCAGCTGGTGTTCGCGGCGCTGATGGTGCCTTGCTACCTGTACATCCTGTATTACTCGCTGCACGGCCACCGGGCCGGGCTGCCCAAGGCACGCGGTTGAGCGCACGCGAGCACGAGGAGCCGGACTGCCGCATCATGCATGCCATCGCCACTGCCCCGGAGCTGCCCATGCGCAGGCCGACGATCAAGGACGTCGCCGAACGCGCCAAGGTCTCGTTGAAGACCGTATCGCGCGTGATCAACAACGAACCGTCGGTGATGCAGGCGACCCGGTCGCGCGTGCTGCGCGCCATCGCCGACCTGGATTACGAACCCGATCCGTCCGCGCGCAACTTGCGCAGCGGCACGCCGTTCGTGATCGGCCTGGTCTACGACAACCCCAACCCGTACCACATCATCGGCGTGCAGAACGGTGTGCTGGCCGCGTGCCGCGAGACCGGCTTTGGCCTGCAGATCAACCCGGTGGACTCCACCTCGCCGATGCTGGCCGAAGAGTTGGCCGAATGGGTGCAGCGTTCGCGGCTGGCCGGCGTGGTGCTGACCGCGCCGATGTCCGAGCGCACCGAGTTGCTGGCCGGCCTGGCGGCGCGTGGCATCCGCACGGTAAGGATCATCGCCGCCACCGAAGATCCCGGCGACGGCGCCTGCGTGTACATCGATGATCGGGAAGCGGCCTACGAGATCACCGAACACCTGATCCAGCTGGGCCACCAGCGCATCGGCTTTTTGTGGGGCGGGCCGCAGCATCGCTCCAGTGGCGAGCGCTATGCCGGCTATGAAGCCGCGTTGCGCGACTACGGCGTCAGCCTGGACAAGCACCTGATCGTGCCCGGCGACTACACCTTCGATGATGGCTTCCGCGGCGCGCGCCGGCTGTTGGCATTGCGCGAGCCGCCCACGGCGATCTTCGGCAGCAACGACGAGATTGCCGCCGGCGTGCTGGCAGCCGCCAAATCGACCGGCATGAACGTGCCTTACCAGCTGTCCATCGCCGGCTTCGAGGACAGTCCGTTCTCGCGCCAGTCCTGGCCGCCGCTGACCACCGCCAAGCAAGCCACCGAAGACATCGCACGCCATGCCGCGCGGCTGCTCATCGGGCAGTTGCGCACCGACGCCTACGACGAGCAGGCCGCGCAGCTGCAGAACCGCGGGTTCGTGCCGCAGCTGGTGGTGCGCGGCTCGACCGCGCCTGCGCAGCCGGCGACCCAGCGCATCGTGCCGTCCGAACCGACCTGACCTCACGCAGACCACCCCATGTCACTGCCCCAAGAAACCCAGACCCTGATGTTCAACGAGGCCGCGCAGGCCGCCGACGTGGTCGCCGCGCAGTTCGCGCGCAACCACGACACCGTGCAGGCGTTGGGCGCTTCGCTGCGCGCCGATCCGCCGCCATTCGTGGTGACGTGCGCACGCGGCAGTTCCGACCACGCCGCCACTTACGCCAAATACCTGTTCGAAACCCAGCTGGGCATCGTGACGGCCTCGGCCTCGCCCTCGGTGGGTTCGGTCTACGAGGCGCCGCTGGCGTTGCGCGGGGCGTTGTACATCGTGATCTCGCAATCGGGCAAAAGCCCGGACCTGCTGCGTAATGCCGAGGCCGCCAAGGCCGCGGGTGCTCGCGTGGTAGCGCTGGTCAATGTGGAAGACTCGCCCCTGGCGCAGTTGGCCGAGACGGTCATCCCGCTGGGTGCCGGTCCCGAACGCAGCGTGGCGGCGACCAAGAGCTACCTGGCCTCGCTGGCGGCGATCCTGCAATTGGGGGCGCTGTGGAAGCAGGACGCGCCGCTGGTCGCCGCGCTGCAAACCTTGCCCGATGCGATGCGCCAGGCGTGGCAGGCCGATTGGCGAGGACTCACCGACGGGCTGGAGTCCGCGCGCAATCTGTTCGTGCTGGGCCGCGGGCTGGGCTTGGCCGCCGCGCAGGAAGCGGCGCTGAAGTTCAAGGAAACCTGCGGGCTGCATGCGGAAGCCTACAGCTCGGCCGAGGTCAAGCATGGGCCGATGGCGTTGGTCGGCCCGGGGTTCCCGGTGCTGGCATTTGCGCAGCCCGATGAGACGGGCGCCGGCACGCGCGCGCTGGCGGCCGAGTTCCGCGAGCGCGGCGCGCAGGTGTGGCTGGTCGATGCACAAGGCGACCTGCCGCTCGTGGCCACGCCGCATCCGGCGTGCGCGCCGTTGCTGACGATCCAGAGCTTCTACCGCGCCATCAATGCGCTGGCGCTGCGTCGCGGCTTCAACCCGGATTTGCCGCCACACCTCAACAAGGTGACCGAGACGGTCTGAAGAGAGAGCCACACGACATGACGATCGCGTTGCGCAACGGGCGAGTGCTGACCGACGACGGTTTCCGCGAGGGGCTGGCGGTACTGGTGGAGCAGGGGCGGATCAGCGCGCTGGTCGCGCTCGACGATGCGCGCGTGGCCGCGGCCACCCCGGTGGACCTGCAGGGCCACACGCTGGTGCCGGGCTTCATCGATGCCCAGGTCAACGGCGGCGGCGGTGTGTTGTTCAACAACACGCCGGACGTGGACGCGCTGCGGCAGATCTGCCGCGCGCACCGCCGCTTTGGTACGACCGGTTGTTTGCCGACCCTGATCAGCGACGATGCGACGGTGATGGCCCAGGCGATCGAGGCCACGGCGCAGGCCATCGAGGCGGGTGTGCCGGGCGTGCTCGGCATCCATCTGGAAGGCCCCTATATCGCCGCGGCACGCAAGGGCACGCACGATGCGTCCAAGTTCCGGGTGCCCGATGCGGCCGAAATCGCGATGGCGGCCTCGTTGCGCCGGGGCGTCACCTTGCTGACCCTCGCGCCGGAACAGGTGCCGCTGCCGACCATCCGTGCCTTGGTGGAGGCCGGCGTCATCGTGGCTGCCGGACACACCGCCGGCAGTTATGAGCAGATCCGCGATGGCCTGGCCGCGGGCGTCACCGGTTTCACCCATCTATACAACGCGATGTCGCCGTTGCAGGGGCGCGAGCCCGGCGCGGTAGGCGCTGCGCTTGAAGACGCGCAGAGCTGGTGCGGCATCATTGTCGATGGCGTGCACGTGCATCCGGGCAGCCTGCGCGTCGCGCTGGCGGCCAAGCCGCGTGGCAAGCTCTTCCTGGTGACCGATGCGATGCCGCCGGTGGGCGCGGACGATCCCAGCTACTCGCTGTATGGCGAAATCATCACCGCCGTCGATGGCGTGGTGCGCAATGCCGCCGGTGCGCTGGCCGGCTCGGCGTTGGACATGGCCACGGCCGTGCGCAACACCGTGCGGTTGCTGGGCGTGGAACTGGACGAGGCAGCGCGCATGGCCTCGCTATATCCGGCGCAGTTCCTGGGCCTGGGCGATCGCTACGGACGCATCGCGCCCGGCTACCAGGCTGACCTGGCGTTGCTCGACGATGACCTGCAGGTGGTGGCCACCTGGATTGCCGGCAGCGCCGACTGAGATGGCACGCCAGGGCACACGTCGTTATGCATCCGTCGATGCGCTGCGCGGATTGACCGTGGCGGCCATGCTGCTGGTCAACAACCCCGGCGAATGGGCGCATGTCTGGTGGCCGTTGGAACACGCGGCCTGGAATGGCTTCACGCCGACTGACCTGATTTTCCCGATGTTCCTGTTCATTGCCGGCGTGTCGATCGCGCTGGGCGTGGCGCCGCGGGCCACTGCGGGTAACCGGATCGCATTGACCGGCACGGTGTGGGTGCGCGCGCTGCGCATCATCGGCCTGGGCCTGGTGTTGCACCTGTTGGCTTGGTGGTGGCTGGACAAACCGCACTTCCGACCGTGGGGCGTGTTGCAGCGGATCGGTGTGTGCTTCGCCTTGGCGGGCACCGTGGCGATCTGGTTGCGGCCGCGCGGGCAGTGGGTGTTGCTGATCGCATTGCTGGTGGGCTACGCGGCCTTGTTGTGGGCTGGCGGTACGCTGCTGCCGGGTTACAACGCGGCCAGCCGATTGGACACCGCGCTGCTGGGACCGTTGTTGTATCAATACGACCCGGCGACGGGCCTGGGGCACGACCCGGAAGGGTTGCTGTCCACCCTGGGGGCATTGGCGTCGACCCTGTTGGGCTTGCGTGCCGGCGACTGGCTGCGCAAGGACCGGGGCGACGTGTTGCTGGGCGGCGGCGTACTGGCGTTGGCACTCGGCCTGTTGTGGTCGCAATGGCTGCCGCTCAACAAGAATCTTTGGACCTCGTCGTACGTGTTGTGGTGCGGCGGCGGATCGATGCTGCTGCTGTGGCTGGGCCATGCGCTGGTCGACCTGCGCGGCTGGCCGGCGGTGGGCCGCAGCTTCGGCGTCAATGCGATCGCCGCCTACGCCGGTTCCGCATTGATGGTCTACGCGATGCTGGCGTTGAACCTGTGGGAGCCGGCCTACGAACGCGGTTTTGCCAGCTGGATCGCGCCGCTCGCTGGACGAGAGGCTTCATCGGCCGCGTTCGCCGTCGTGTTCGTGCTGGTGTGGTGGGCGATCGTGCGCTGGATGGATCGCCGCGGCTGGCACCTGAAAATCTGACGGTCCGCTCAGCGGCCTGTGCGGCCGTGCGGTTGCGGGGCGACCCGGCCAGGACATCGTGCCTGACTGGCCGTTCAGGGCCGCGCGGCGATTCCAGCTTAGATTGGGGCCTTCCTACATCGAGCTCCCGACCATGCAATGTCCTCACTGCAACGACGTGACGCTGGTGATGTCCGAACGCCAGGGCATCGAGATCGACTACTGCCCGCAATGCCGTGGCGTGTGGCTGGATCGCGGCGAGTTGGACAAGATCCTGGAGCGAGATGCCGCCGCGAACGCGGCTACGGCCACCCCTGTCGCGCCGCCGCCTGCCGGGCGTCGCAACGAGTACGACGAACCGCGACGCCATGAGTCACCCAGTCGCGGCGGTCACCACGATGGCGATCGACATTCCAGCGGCGGCTATCGCAAGAAGCGCAGCATCCTGTCGGACCTGCTCGATTTCTGAGCCGGTTTGGCGCCGCGCGGCGGCGGTGGACCAGGCACAGGGCCTGATGAAGGCCATGATGATGAAGCTCGAATTGCGCATGGCCCAGCTCACCGGGCGGCGTTCCTCAAGTCGCGTCGTTCGGTGGCTTGCGCAGCGTGCGTGCGGCTTGGATCGCCTGGACCCTGGCCTTGGCCAGGGCTTCGCCGACCGCCGGTCCTTGCAAACCGTCGTGCGCCAGGTCGCGCGCGTTGATGGCCATCGCGGCCTCGTGCAGGCGGCACAACTCCGGT
Organism: Stenotrophomonas sp.; assembly: GCA_036403795.1. GTDB lineage: Bacteria > Pseudomonadota > Gammaproteobacteria > Xanthomonadales > Xanthomonadaceae > Stenotrophomonas_A. Next base: position 6,760 of record DASWQJ010000315.1, on the reverse strand, counting down.
CCTTGCGGGTAGGCGTCCTCGGCACTGCCCAGCCGTCCGCGCTTGTCGGCTTCGCAGACCGCGGCCAGCTGCGCGATGCGCTCGGGGCGGCGGAAACCATCGCAGCGGGCGAGCAGTTCGTGCACGGTGCGGTCGCGCAGCTCGGCCAGGCGATGCACGTTGAGATGCTCGCGGCAGGCGGTTTCCGCCAGCAGGCGATAGTCCTGCGGGACTTTCAGTCGCTCGCTCAACGCGCGCGTCGGCGCCACCCCGCGCTGTTCGTGCATGAGGTGGCGCGGCCATTCTTCGCGCGGGGTCAGCGCCTTGCCCAAGTCGTGGCATAGCGCCGCGTAGCCGATCAACGCATCGCCAGGACGTAGCTGCGCGGCCATGTCGCTGACCAACTCCTGGTGCGCCCCAGTGTCGATTTCCGGATGGTATTCGGCGCGCTGCGGCACGCCGTAGAGCGCATCGACTTCCGGCAGCACGGCATTCAAGGCGTGCGCCTCGCGCAGGGTGCGCAGGAAGGCGGCCGGCCGCGCCGCGGCCAGCGCCTTGCGCAGTTCCTGCCAGACCCGCTCGGGCACCAGCGTCTCCAGCTCGCCGCTGGCGGCGATCTCGCGCATCAGCGCCACGGTTTCCGGGGCAACGCTGAAACCCAGTGGTGCCAGCCGTGCCATGAAACGCGCCGCGCGCAGCACCCTCAACGGATCCTCGACGAAGGCCGGGCCGACATGGCGCAGCACGCGCGCCTGGATGTCGCGGGCGCCGCCATAAGGATCCACCAGCGTGCCGTCGTCCTTTTGCGCGATGGCGTTGAGCGTGAAGTCGCGACGTTGCAGGTCCTGCTCCAGCGTCACCGACGGGTCGGCATCCACCACGAAACCACGATAGCCGCGGCCGGACTTGCGCTCGGTCCGCGCCAGTGCGTATTCCTCTTGGGTGTGCGGATGCAGGAACACCGGAAAGTCACGACCGACAGCGCGATAGCCCAGCGCTTCCATCCGGGACTGGTCCGCGCCGACCACGACCCAGTCGCGGTCCCCCGGCGGCAGGTCGAGCAGGGCATCGCGGACGGCGCCGCCGACGAGATAGATTTCCATGCGGCCATGATGCCCGAAGCGGTTCGGCCTCGCCGCCTGCTGCGCCGCGTGGCAATCAACGGCCTCGCGGCCACAGGTTTGGGCAGCCGCGCGAACTTGGTCGTGCGCCTGGGGGTGCTTGTAGCCAACGGCCGCTCGCCCCTGTCGCGCCCAGCCGCCGCGCTCAATGCAGCCTCAACCTGCCTGGCGCAACCGGAGCCGGGATCAACCCGCGCAGGGATCAATCTACGCAGGGATCAACCCGCGCCCCGCGCACCCGGCACGAATAACCCCACCACGAACCACGCCAGGCCGAGCACCCACATCAGCAGGAAATACAGCCGGATCTGTTCCGCATCCCAGAAGCCGGCGAATGGACCGTCGACGAACAACCAGGCCTTCCAGCCCTCCATCCAATCCGCACCACCGCCGCACACCACCCACCAGGCAAACGCGGTGCCTGCCGCGAACAACAGGCACCAGGCCCGCCAGCCCACTCAGCGGCTTCCCGCGGTGGACGGCGTGGGGCAGGCAAAGCTTTTACGCTTGTCCTGCAGCGTGCCGACCATGCGGTCACTGAGCGGTAGCGCGTCGCCATTGAGGCGCCAGTCGTAAAGCACGCTGAAGGCCAGCACGCGTGCCACGTAGTCGCGCGTTTCCTTGTAGCTGATGGTCTCGATCCAGAAATCCGGATCGTGGCTGGGGCGTTGGTCCAACCAGCGCGCAGCCGGCGTGGGGCCGGCGTTGTAGGCGGCAATGGTCACGTAAGGCTGGCCGCCGTACTTGTCCAGCAACTGGCGAAGATAGGCCGAGCCGATGGCGATGTTGAGGTCAGGATCGTAGAGACTCTCCGCGCCGCGGTAACCGGACAGCCCGATGCGTTGCGCCACGCCGGCACCGGTACCGGGCAGCACTTGCATCAGGCCCATGGCGTTCGCAGGCGAGCGTGCCGTCGGATTGAAGACACTCTCGGCGCGGATCTCGGCGGCGACCCACGCCGGGTCCAACTGGTTGCGCGCGGCCTCGCGGCGGATCGTGTCGTCGTGGTGCAGGGGGAAGCGCAGCGTGTACAGCCGCTGCTCGTCGGGCTGCTTGCCGAGCGAGAACACCGCGCGATCGAACCAGCCGGCCTCATTGGCCAGCTCGACGGCGAGCCGTCGCTGGGTGTCGTCGAAGCGGGTGAGCGCGTCGTTCCATTCCAGCACCGCCCAGTTGGGGCGATCGATGCGGAACAGTTCCAGCGCCCGCACCAGGCCCGGGTCGCGTGCCACCGCCGCGCGGGCGGGGGCGCTGTCGTTCGGCTCCCAGGGGCACAGGGCATACGGCTGCTGCAGGCGATCGGCGGCCAGGAAACCGTGGAAGGTCGGGGTCTGCGCCGCGGCGCGATAAGAGGCCGCCGCTTCGGCGCCGCGCCCGGTCTTTTCGGCCAGGCGCGCCCGGAAGTACTGCCAGCGCGGATCGTTGCGCTGGGTGTTGCCCATCTTGTCGATGGCGGCCAGCGCCGATTTCCAGTCTCCGCGGGCCATGGCCTCGCGCGTGCGCCATTCGTGCAGCCGATCGTCGTAGGCCGATTCGGGCACCGCATTGAGGCGGCGCGCCGAATCGGGCAAGTACGAGGCCACCGTCCATAACGCGATCTGGTAGAGCACCGTGCCGCGCTGCGCGGTATCCAGGCCCAGGGCGTCGGCCACCGGCGGCAGCAGGCGCTCGGCGGCATCGGGGTCGGCCTTGGCCAGGGCGGCCAGCCCGGCGACCGCGACGCGTCGACTGCGGTCGGTTTTCGGCCAGGCCAGGGCGCGGCTGTCGGCCTTGGCGATGAAGCCGGCGTACTCGCTCGCCTGGGCCAGCTCGGCGGCCGGCAGGCCGCGAGCGGCGCTGCGGATCACCGTAGGCTGCTGCGCTTCGATGGCTGCATCGATGCGCTGCCAGCGCAGCGCGTCATCCATCGCGCCTCGCGCCTGCAGGGCCGCGAACACGGGATCGCAGCCGTCCGGCAGCGACTTGCCACTGCTGCGCCACAGGGTCTGTGCATCCTTGTTCCATTGCGCATCCGCGCGACCCAGGGCCTGTCGTGCATCCAGCTCGGCACAGCGCAGGCCCACGTTCTCGGTGGGCTTCCAGTTCGCCAGCAGGGTGCTCCAGTCCTGGCGCCTGGCCAGGGCCGGCAGCCAGGCCGAGCGCAACGCCTCGGCGACCGGCTGGCCCTGGTAGCGGCGCAGGAAGTCCTGGGCGCGCGCATTGTCCAGGCGATCGATGTCGCGGCGCAGGCCGGCGTATTCCAGCCAGCCGTAGATCGGGCTGCTGCGCAGGGCGGTGTTGCCGCCCAGGTCCACGCGCCCGGATTCGGCGCCCTCGATGGCCGAACGCATGGCCGCTTGCTGGGCGGAGGTGGAGGCGACAGGCGCACACTGCGCCGGCATGGCCAGGGCGCCCAAAAGCACCGCCGTGACCAGCGGGAGGGGGTAAAACGGCTTGTTCATCGGGCAAGCATACCGGCGCCCGGTGAACGGTCGTGACGGTTTGGGATGGTCATTCCCGAGCCATTGCGCTTGTCACCGCTTCACGATTTGTTTACAAAGTGGCCAAGCCGTGTGGCGCAGGGGGACGTTGCGGCCGTCCCATCCCCTTTGGAGAGAGAGTCCGGATGACCAGCCTGCGCCGCGATTCCTGCACCTGGACCGCGGTCCTGGCCGTTGCGCTGGGCCTGGCCCCCAACGTGCAGGCCCAGGACGCCAATGCCGACGAGACCGGGCCTACCCGCACCTTGGACAAGGTCCAGGTCACCGGTACGCGGATCAAGACGGCCGAAGTGCAGGGCCAGGTGCCCTTGCAGACGCTCAGCCGCGCCGACATCGACCGCACCGGACTCAATTCGGTAGGGGCGGTGCTGCAACAGCTCACCGCGTCGGGTTCGGCGCTCAACGCCAAGTTCAACTCGTCCGGCAACTTTGGTTTCCCGGCCGATGGCGGCGGCGTGGGCGCAGGCTCCTCGCAAGTGGACCTGCGTCACCTGGGCAGCAAGCGCGTGCTGGTGCTGGTCGATGGCGTGCGCTGGGTCAACGAGTCGTCGGCTTCTGGCGTGGGCGCGGCGGTAGACCTCAACACGTTGCCGCTGGCGCTGGTCGAGCGCATCGAAGTGCTCGAGGACGGCGCCTCGGCGCTCTATGGCTCGGATGCGATTGCCGGCGTGGTCAACATCATCACCCGACGCGAGTTCGAGGGCGCGCAGGTCACCCTGGATTATGGCCAATACGGCCAAGGCGACGGCGACAGCCGCGGCGTGGACCTGGCTTGGGGCACGCAGCGCGATCGCTTCAGTGTGTTCCTGGGCGCCAGCTGGGTGAAGCAGGACCCGGTGTGGTCGCGCGACCGCGCGCAGTCTCGCGAGCCGGTGCCCGGCACCGGCGTGGCGTTGGGCAGCTCGGCCACGCCCCAGGGCTACTTCGAGTTCGTGGATCCGAACACCGGCGCGCACCAGTCGATCACACCCAACGCCGGCGGCAACGCACGCCCGGTCTACGACGGCAGTGCCGGTTGCACGCGCACCGACAGCTACCACTGTTTCAGCGATGCGGACCGCTACAACTTCGCCACCGACAACCTGCTGTTGACGCCGAGCGAGCGCAAGAGTGTGTTCGGTCAGTTCCGCTTCTTCTTCGACGATGACGTGCAGTGGTACTTGAAGGCGCTGGGCAATCGTCGCGAGTCGCGCAACCAGTCCGCGCCCGAGCCCATCTTCCTGGGCCCGGAGGCGGGCACCGGCAATCCGCTGGCCGACAACCTCGTCATCTCCGCCCGCAACCCATACAACCCGTTCGGCTTCGACCTGGATTCTTCAGACAACCTGGTGCTGCTGGGGCGCCGCCCCGTCGAGGGCGGCTCGCGCGTGTTCGAGCAGCGCGTGGACACCGACTATTTCGCGACCGGCTTCATCGGTACGTTCGAGACTTCGTGGCGCACCTGGTATTGGGACGTCAACGCGATGTACAGCCGCAGCCAGGCCAGGCAGACCAATACCGGCAGTTATGACCTGTCCCACATCGCGTTGGCGCTGGGCGATCCGGATGCCTGCGCGGGCGTGGCCGGTTGCGTGCCGCTGGACCTGTTTGGAGGCGCCGGCAGCATCAGCCCGGACATGCTGCGCTGGATCCAGCCGGTGGTTCGCGATCGCAGCCAGAACGAGTTGAGCCAGTTCACCGCCAACCTCAGCAGCGAGTTGCTGCAACTGCCGGCCGGCGCGGTGTCGTTTGCCAGCGGTGTGGAGCATCGGCGCTACGAGGGCTGGTACCGCCCCGATCCGTTGACGGTGGCCGGGCACTACAACGGTGTGCCTTCGCAGCCGACATCCGGCACGTACGACGTGGACGAGGCCTACCTCGAATTGAACGTGCCGCTGCTGGCCGATTCAACCATCGCGCAGCGGTTGGACCTGAGCCTGGCGGGACGTTATTCGCACTATTCGACCTTTGGCAGCGAGTTCACGCCCAAGGTTGGGTTGCGCTGGCAGGTCACCGACGAGCTGGTGCTGCGCGGCAGTTGGGCCGAGGGTTTTCGCGCCCCTACCATTGGCGAGTTGTACGGCTCGGCCGCGCGTGCCGACCTGACGTTGGTGGATCCCTGTTCGAACGGCGCCAACGCGGCCCACTGTGCAGCCTTGGGCGTGCCTGCCGGCTATGACCAGGCCAATCCGCAGATCTCGGTGACCACCGGCGGCAACCGCGAGTTGCAGCCCGAACGTGCGCGCAGTTTCAGCACCGGCTTCGTCTGGAGCCCGTGGTTTGGCAACAACTCGGCGTGGTCGGATCGCTTCGACATCGAGGTGACGTTCTATCGCCACCAGGTAGACGACGCGATCCAGGCGATCGATGCGCAGACCCAGCTCGACCTGTGCGTGCAGACTCTCGATGCGCAGTATTGCGACGGCATTTCGCGCGCCTCGACCGGTGGCATCAATGCCTTCAACAACCGCCTGACCAATCTGGGCTCGATAAAGACCGACGGCTGGGACGTGGACCTGTTCTGGACGTTGCCGATCACCGCGGCAGGCCGTTTCAGGTTGTCCTGGCAGAACACGTTCGTGGGTCGTTACGAGGCCACGGGTGCAGCCGGCCAGCGCCAGCCGCAGCGACCGGGCGTGGAGACCAACGACAGCGCGATTCCCGAGTGGACGAGCAATGCGGCGATGGATTGGAATCTCGGCGCGTGGAGCGCGACCTGGCGGCTGCGGCATATTTCTTCGCTGCGGGAATCCTGCGGCAATGCGGTGGATTTCGTGGTGTGTTCGGATCCGGTGGCCGATCGCCACGGGTTGGATGCGATCACGTATCAGGATGTGCAGGTGGGGTATCGGTTCGAGTGGTTGGATGGGGTGCAGGTGACGGCGGGGATCAATAATTTGTTCGATGAGGATCCGCCGGTTTGTTTGTCTTGCTCGCTTAATGGGTATGACGCTTCTACTTACGATATTCCGGGTGGGCGGTATTGGTATTTGCGGGCGGATTTTAGGTTTTGATTTGCTGCGCTGCGCTGTGATTTAGGGCAAGGGCTTCCGCGCCCGCGGCGCGGGTCACTTTTCTTTGCTTGTGCAAAGAAAAGTAACCAAAAGAAACACACTCCACAGCGCGAGCCGAAGCGATGGAGCCGCTTCGGTGCCCTTGCGCTCCTCGGCGGTTAGGGGCACGGCGCGCGAACTCGCTGCG
>DASWQJ010000314.1:0-9691 GCA_036403795.1 Stenotrophomonas sp. | reverse complement strand
AAAACCCAACTCGCAAGCCGCGATCAGCCGCCGGCCAGAACCCACCACCCGCTCACAACTCGATAATCCCACGCCGTGCCGCCACCGTCACCGCGTGCGTCCGGTCGGCGACGTCCAGCTTGGTGAACACCCCTTTGAGATGGCCTTTCACCGTCTCCTCGGACAGGCCCAGCTCAGCGGCGATCTGCTTGTTGGCCTTGCCGATGGATACCAGCCGCAGAATCGCGATCTCGCGATCGGTCAGCGGTGCATCGACGATGTGCAAGGCAATCTCGCCAGCGACATCGCGGTGCACGTGGCGCTGGCCGCGATGGACGTTATGGATGGCATCGATCAGTTCGGTCCGCAGGCAGCTCTTCAGCAAGTACCCGTTGGCGCCGGCCTTCAGTGCGCGCACTGCCTGCACGTCGCCTGCGTAGGTAGTGAGCACGATGATCCGGGCATTGGGATAGGCCGAGCGAATCTCGGTGATGGCCTCGACGCCATTCATGCCCGGCATCTGCAGATCCATCAGCGTCACATCCGGTAGCAACGCGCGGAAGCGCGCGATCGCCTCGCGCCCATCGCGCGCTTCGCCCACCATCACCATGTCGGTCTGGTTTTCCAGGATGGCCGCCACCCCATCGCGAAGCACTGGATGATCATCGACGACCAGCACGCGGATCTTCGGCTCATTCATCGTTCTTGTTCCCTTGCAGTAACCGCGACCACCTGCCCCGCCGGGACTTGTGCTTCGCAAACGCCAGCGCCGCCGGCATGGCCAGTGTAACGTCCGAGCCGCCGTCGGCCCCGCTGCTGATCGTGAGCACGCCGCCGATCCTTTCGGCACGCTCACGCATCCCCAGCATGCCGAAATGACCGGCTTTCTCGCCGTGCGCCAGCACGTCGTCGGGAATGCCCACCCCGTTGTCGCGTATGCGGATGGCCAGGTAATGCGCCTCGAAACCAATCGCGATTTCGGCCCACGACGCCTGCGCGTGATAGGCGATATTGAGCAACGCCTCGCGCACGATGCGGGCGATTTCCGCGGCAACCAGCGGGTGTAGTGGCCGCGGCCTGCCCTCGACCACCACCCGGACCGGAAGCGGATGGTCGAAGGGAGTTTCGGCGACGAGTTTCTCGATGGTCGCGCACAAATCATCCGTGGTCTCGCCACCGCGCAGATCGCTGACGCGATTGCGCGCATCCACCACGACATGTTCGGCCACCGCCAGTGCCGCTTCCAATTGGTGTTTGGATTTTCCCTCGGCGCCCAACCGATCCGCCGCTGCCTGGAAACGCAGGATCAATCCCTGCACGCCCTGCAGCAACGTATCGTGCAGTTCGCGCGCGATGCGCTCTCGCTCGGCGATACGCTCTTCCAATCGGCTGCGGATGCGCGCGGCGATCTGCGCAACCCGCAATCGATACAGCGCCCACAGGGCCGCCACCACGGCGACGGAGCACAGCAGCGCAAACCACACCGACTGCACGAAGCTGGGCGGGATCTCGAAATCCACGGCCGCGCCGGTCGAATTCCAGACGCCGTCGTTGTTGGCCGCGATCACCCGGAACCGGTACGGGCCCGGCGGCAAATTCGTATAGAACGCCTGGCGTCGCGTGCCGGGATCTACCCAAGCCGTGTCGAAGCCTTCCAACTTGTAGCGGGCGCCGGTTCCACCGGGCTCGGCAAAGCTCAGCACCGCGAAATCGATCTCGATGTTGGCCGTCGCCGCCGGCAGGGTCACCTTCGTTGGATCGCGAAACGTACGGCCGTCGCCAGTGATGGCCGTGATTGCGACGCTGGGCGGCACCGCGTTGCGAACCAGGCGCGATGGATCGACCCACAGCGTGCCGGTTTCGGTGGCCACCCACAGGCGTCCGTCGCCCCCGCGCACCAACGAACGTTGCGAGTGCGAATGCGTGCGACTGGTGAGCCCGTCACCGGAGCCCAGCGACAGGCTCGGGGCAGCGAGTATCTTCGCGTCAAAGGCGTGATTGAACTCGCCCGCGCGCAGTCGGCCCAGCGACCGGGGATAGGCCAGCCAGACATCGCCTTCCGGCGTTTTCACCATGCCGCTGATGCGGTTGCCCCGCGACGCATCGGCCGCCCACGCGGTGTCGGCGCGTCCGGCGCGATATCGGGACACGCCGAATGAGCCGGCGGCAAAGACCGAGTCGCCTGCGGTATGCAGCGTGAGCACGTTGAGGCTGCTGTTTCCAAAGTCCAGCGGCGTCGTGGTGTGCCCGGCATCGCGTATCCACACCAGCCGGTCACCGGTCTGCACCACCACGCCCCCCTGCGGCGCTGCGACCATCGTGGTGGGATAAAAATCGACCTGCTCGCCGGGCGGCAGCATCGTCTCCCACACGCCATGCCGGTATCGGTGCACGCCGCTGCCGGCAGCCGATATCCAGTAGTCGCCGTGTTCGTCAAAGACGCAGTCGTAGATGATGTTATGGGTCGCCTCCGCATCGGGGCGCTCGATCCGTTCGCGAACGCGACCGTGCGCCACCACCACGATTTGCGTGTCGAAGCCCACCCAGATCGCGCCATCCGGTGCCTCGCACAGGCTCTCCGGCTCAATCACGTCCGTCAGGATCGGCGCGGGCTCGCCCCCCGCCCTGATACGGAAGACCGTCCGTGCCTGACCGACATACACGCTGCCATCGGAAGCTGCCATCAGCTTGTCGCCGAAGGCAGCCGGCGCGCTCAAGGCCGCCTCAGAAATGAACATGGCGGGCCGAAACCGATCCAGTCCGCCCTCGGTCGCCACCCAGATGTTGCCCTCGCGATCTTCCATCAATACGTTGGTTGCGTCGGACGTCAGGCCATCGCGGCTGGTGAAGGATTCGTCTTCCGCGTCGCGATACCGCTGCGAGGCACCCGGCGCAGGAAAACGGCGGACGCCCTTATAGCGGGTCGCCATCCACAGCGTGCCGTCGCGGTCGAACAGCGGCGCCCCCTCGACCTGAGCGTCGCCGGTTTGCAATGTGGCCAGATCTGCCGGCGGCGCTCCGCGCCCTGCCGCGCCGGTGATGGGGTGCGTGTCATGCTCGTCCGTCAGCCAGATTCTGCCTGCGTGATCCTGTGACAGCGCGCTGCGAGGCGTGTTTCCCACGATCTCGAAGCGGCTCGCTCCCGGCGCCAGGCGCGCGACTGCCGTGCTGCAAGCGATCCACAACGCACCGTCGCCGGCCACCAGCATGTTGGTGGCGTTGCTCTGTGGCAGCCCATCGGCCGCATTGAAGGTCTGCCAGCGCCCGTCGTGATAACGCAGCAGTTCGGCGTCGTAGTTGGCCGTCAGCGCCCATATCGCGCCATCGTTGCCTTCGGCCATCTCGGTGATGCGATGGGGCGCGGCCGGTGCGTCCAGCAGGCGCAGCGCGCCGTGCCGGTAGACCGCGAATCGACGCGAGGATTCGAAGTTCGTCCATACATCGCCACTTCGCGTCACCAGCAGTGCGCTCGGCTGATCATGCTGGCCGGCACTGCCTCGGTCTTCGATGCGTTCGAAGCGCGTGCCATCGAAGCGAAACAACCCTTCCCCGCTCGCCAACCACAAAAAGCCATCGCGGCCCTGGGCCATGGTGACGACCGACACCGGTGCCTCGCTTCCGATCCAGCGCTGGTGGCCGTAATGCGCGAAGCGGCGGATGTCCTGCCCGAACGCGGCCGAGGGCAGCACCACCAGGGCAAACAGGAGGATGCAAGCTAGCCTCATGCCACTGTCACCTGCGTGTCGGCTCCGCCGCGATGGACCAGCGTCCATTCTGAGGCGTCAGGGGGTGGAAAACTCACCCTCGATCGAGGCGGTGCCCCGCCCCCCGAACAGGGTCACCTCAAAGCGCCGTGGCGCTATATCGTCTGTCCATGACGAACTACGTATGCCGGTTTCCCGACGGCGCCGCTGGACTTGGATTGCTGTTGCTTCGCTCGTGCTACGCATCGGTCGCTTTTGGCATTGCCATCCCGGCCACCGCCATCGAAGGCAGCCTTCGATATCCGGCCGCAAGCCTGATCGCGCTGCTGCTGGCGCTCGGCCTGGCCACCCGGCCGGCTGCCCTGCTGCTGGGTCTGGCCGCCGCCCTCGTTCCGTCCGCTAACCACGGGTTTGGGCCCTGGATACTGGCCGGCCTGCTGGGCGGTTGCGCAGCCATCGCGCTACTGGGCGCCGGTGCCTTTTCGATGGACGCCCGCCTGCACGGACGTCGCGTCATTCACCTCCAAACCCCCACCCCTGATCGAGGGGACCCGGACTGACCTGTCCCGGGATGCCGCCGTGGCGATCGTACTGACACGCTGTCGGGCACGCACTGACGATACGAGGCCATCATGTCGATCTTCCCGTCGTCCCAGGGCTCTCCTGACCACCGGGACAGCCTCGTCTCCACCCTGTCGGCCAGCTACTCCGGCCTGGTGGCCTTCATCACCGTGGCCAACGAGGGCAGCTTCGCCCGCGCCGCCGACCGACTTGGCATCGGCCGCTCGGCCGTGAGCCGCAGCGTGCAGAAACTGGAAGGCCAAGTGGGCGCGCGCCTGTTCTCGCGCACCACGCGCAGCACCACCATCACCCGCGAGGGCGAGCAGTTCTACGAGAACTGCCGCCCCGCCCTGGAAAAGCTGCTGCAAGCCGTCGAAGAGATGCGCGACCTGCGCGAAGGCCCGCCGCGGGGTCAACTCAGGATCAGCAGCCCAAGCGGATTTGGTCGCAAGGTGGTGGCACCGTTGCTGGTGGAGTTCCGCAAGCAGTTTCCAGACGTGTCTTTGGAGCTGCTGCTGGAAGAGCGCATCGTCGACCTGGCCGCCGATCGCATTGATGTGGCGTTTCGCGATGGTCGGTTGGAGGACAGCCAGGTCATTGCCAAAGAGCTGATCCCGATGCGCATGCTGGTGTGCGCTTCACCGGAATATTCGCGCCTGCGCGGCCTGCCCAAGACCGTGGACGAACTGGCCGCGCATGCCTGCATCGGCTTGCGCTTGCCGAACGGACGGCTGCAGGCCTGGGATTTCAAGGTCGCCGGGCATCCCCGCAGCGTCGCGCCGAACGCGGACATCATCGTCAATGATCCCTCGCTGGCGATGCAGGCACTGCTGGACGGACAGGGCATTGCGCAATTGGCGGCGTACCAGGTGTGCGATGCGTTGCGCGACGACACGTTGGTGACGTGCCTGGGCGATGTGGCCCCGGACGACCGGGGTCATTACCTGTGCTATCTGAGCCGGCATCAGTTGCCCAAACGCGTGCGAGTGTTCATCGACTTCATGACGAGCCGGGTGCGCGGGTTGGATCTGGAATGCCCGAGTTTTGGAATGGAGGTGAATCAGGTGGAGGGCGAGTGGGCGGGGGTTGAGGTGGTGGGGGTGGCGGCTTGAGAGCCGGCCAGCTGCCTACCAGCCAGCTCGGCTAGCGAAGCCAATCAATCCAGCGCCTGCAGTAAAGAAAAGGCCGCCCCAAGTGCTGCCCATTTGCTCTCTAACCAGGCCCTATGTGAGGACCGGATCCTGAGGCTGTCACGCTTGAACTGAGACAGCCTGCACTCACTTTTTGAACCGAGATTTGGCCAGCCAACCGCACCAAACCAAAAGGACGACCCCCAGGGCCGCACTGCCGTGAGCTAACAGCAATTGACGACAGGTTAGAAAGACCACTGTCCCATGTTGATTAAATTCATATATCGCCCCAACGCCATGGTCTGGCGCGCTTGGCGCCCGCATGACATAAGCGCCGAGCAACGTTGGAGAAACCCAAAACACCAACACCACCCCTATTACTAGCAAGACGACTATAAGCGTGTGAGTAATTTTATTATTCATCGCACCTCCGACGTTCCCCCCGCTTTGAGTAGCGCACCCATAGCCATGCGAAGAGTTGATTGACGGTTGCCTAGCGGAACTCCCTGTCGAAAAGTGAGCTTCGGAGCACGTTTCCGTTTAACCCATCGAAGTCCCATCCGTATGGCATACATCGCCGTAGGCTTCGAAGTCCGCTTCAGCAACGACGTCGGTTCACCGAAAAGCGCGAGGCAGCACCACTTCCGCACGGCACACATGACTGGCTCATCCACCAACGACACATCTGCACCGCCAACAAACTCTAGGTCGCCTGAAACCGCTGCCCCTTGGCTGGTTGTGCCACCACCTGCCATTCGTCTTCGTAGATCACCATGCCAGGCCGCGCTGTGCGCAACACCTCGACGTGATGGCCATGGGGATCCAGCAGCGACTTGAGCTGCCACATGCGCCTGACCGCCTCGGCCGCTGCTGGCTTGAACCAGCAGATGGCGCGGCAATTGCTTGGTTGCTGCAGTAATGCTGGCACGGAGAGGTGATCGTTGAACCAGGCAATCGCAGTCTTCATTGCTTCTTGCTCGCTCGGCGACAGCGCGCCGCCGTCACGCAGATTACTCGCGACGACAAGCACGCCGCTGGCACGACCTGAGTCCGGATCAATGTCGAGGACGGTGAAGCGAACGTACATGCGGCCTCCCCTGACCTGATTACACAGACATAAGGAAGCGCCTCACAGGAGGAGTTTCCTCGCACAAAGGTATGCCTCCCCAACACCATGCTGGAGAGTCTGTCCGCGCGAAGGAACCGAACCGCCAGATCTGCCAACACGAGCTCCATCTAAAGGAAGGGAGACCAACCGGTCGCCTTCGCAACGCATGCTACAGATCAGTCCTTCACCACTGTCGATGAAGCTTCTGTGTCGAAGTGCGAGTTATTAGATTCTACACCGGCACACACATCCCTCACCCACACTTCGAATACCCACAATTCAAGCAAGTAGCACACCCGTCCATGATCACCAGTGCCTTCGTATTGCACTTATGGCACAGCGTCGCCGACGGCGGGAACGAAACCCCTTCCCCCGTCACCGCAATATCTTCTTCATGATCGGCCGAGGTCGTCCCGCGCTTCAACGCATCGCCCGGCGTAACGCTTACTTCAGCGTTTTTTTTTGACCGGTCCTCATACTGCTTGCGCTTCTCGTCCAGCATCGCTCGCTGATGCGGACTCACTTCGGGATCGTGGAGCAGCCCGATGGACTTCAGGTGCTCTTCCACGATCATGCCCAGCTCGGCCACCAGCGAGGGCATGTACACGCCACCGGCCTTGAAGTAGCCGCCCTTGGGATCGAACACGGCCTTCATCTCGTCCACCAGGAAGGTCACGTCCCCGCCCTTGCGGAACACGGCCGACATGATGCGCGTGAGCGCCACGATCCACTGGAAGTGCTCCATCGACTTGGAGTTGATGAAGATCTCGAAGGGACGGCGCTGTTCGTGCTGGGTGCCGGCATTGAGCACGATGTCGTTGATGGTCACGTAGATGGCGTGCTCGACCAGCGGCGACTTGATCTTGTAGGTGGAGCCGATCAGCACTTCCGGGCGCTCGATGCGCTCGTGCATCTGGATGATGTTGTCGGTGGGTGCCTCGGCTTGCACGGTGGCGCGATCGACCGAGGTCGCGGGCACCGGCGCGGCGCCCTGCTTGGCCTTGTCCTCGGGCGTGAGAACGCTGTAACCCTTGATCTTCTGGTCGATCTTGACGGCCATGGTCATATTCCTTGCGGTGCTGCGATGTGTTCGGGAGATACGCCGTCGCTCACCCGGGCTCGGGCGAGCGACGACGGGTTGCTTCAGCGCGCGGCGCGCTTGGCGGTCTTCTTTGCTGCGCTCTTGCCGGCGGTTGCCTTGCGGGCCATCGTCTTCGGTGCGGCCTGCTTGGCGGCAGCCTTGCGGGCAGTGGCCGGCTTGGCGACGCTCTTGCGTGCAACCACCTTCTTGGTAGCGGCCTTCTTGGTCACGCTCTTCTTCGCCACCGCCTTCTTGGCGCCAACCTTCTTGGCCACGCTCTTGCGCGTGGCGGCCTTCTTCACCGCACTTTTCCTGGCGACTGTTTTGGTGGCGGCGGACTTCTTGGTCGCGGCCTTTTTCACCGTCTTCTTGGCGGCCTTCTTGCCGGTCTTCTTGCGAATGGCGGCAGCTTCGGCCTTGGCGTTGGCCTTGGCGGTCTCGAGCTTCTGCCTGGCCGAGGCGATGCGCTTGCTCACGGCCTTGCCGGCCTTGGCCGTCTTCTTGGCCACGGCCTTGCGGGCCTTGGTAACGCGCTTCTTGACGTTGGTAGCGGTCTTTTCCACGCGGGCGACGGCGCTGCTGGCAGTCGCGGCAATGGATTCGCCCAGATGGACGGCCGATTCCTTCATGTTGTCGGCGATCTGGCTGACCGTCGCCGTTGCACCATTACCATTGCTCATGTGCCCTCCTTCGGGCGTTTTGACTACGCGACGATGTAAAGCAGTGGGTATGAACCAAGCGTGGAAAAGCGGGATGACTTGGCCGACTCAACACCGGCCAATGGCCCGCCACCTCGGCGGGCCGCGACTCGGCAAGTTCCTTAGAACTTGCCGTAGTAACCCTCTTTGAGCGCGTCGAACAAATTGGCGGCCGTGTGCGACTCGCCGTCGTATTCGATCTGCTCGTTGCCCTTCACCTCCACCAAGCTGCCGTCTTCCAGTTCAAAGCGGTAGATGGTGTTTTCCAGGTCGGCTTCTTTCACCAGCACGCCCTGGAAGGCGGCCGGGTTGAAGCGGAACGTGGTGCAGCCCTTCAAGCCCTGCTGGTAGGCATAGCGGTAGATGTCCTTGAACTCCTCGTATGGGTAGTCCGTCGGGACGTTCGCGGTCTTGGAGATCGAGCTGTCCACCCACTTCTGGGCGGCGGCTTGCACGTCGACGTGCTCCTTGGGGGAGATGTCGTCGGCGGCGATGAAGTAGTCCGGCAGCTGTGCCACCGGGTCGTCCGAATACGGCATGGCCTGCTGGTTGACCAGGTGGCGATAGGCCAGCAGTTCGTACGAGAACACGTCGACCTTTTCCTTCGACTTCTTGCCCTCGCGGATCACGTTGCGGCTGTAGTGATGCGCGAACGAGGGTTCGATGCCGTTGCTGGCGTTGTTGGCCAGGCTGAGCGAGATCGTGCCGGTCGGGGCGATCGAGCTGTGATGGGTGAAGCGCGCGCCTACCTCGGCCAGTTCTTCCACCAGCGCGGGCGCCACTTCAGCCACGCGCTGCATGTACCGGCTGTAGCGCGTATGCAGCAGCTTGCCTTCGATCTGCTGGCCCACGCGCCAGCCATCGCTGGCCATTTCCGGGCGCTTGCGCAGCATCTCGGCGGTAACCTCGAACAACTCGGCCATGATCGGGGCCGGGCCCTTCTCCTTGGCCAATGCCAGGCCGGTTTCCCAGCCGGCCACCGCCATCTCGCGGGCGATGGACTCGGTGAACTCGCAGGATTCGGCCGACCCGTACTTCATTTTCAACAGGGTGAGCGTGCTGCCCAGCCCCAGGAAGCCCATGCCGTGGCGACGCTTGCGCAGAATTTCGTTGCGCTGCTCTTCCAGCGGCAGGCCGTTGACCTCGACCACGTTGTCGAGCATGCGGGTGAACACGCGCACGACTTCCTTGTATTCGTCCCAGTCGAAGCGCGCCTTGTCGGTGAACGGGTCGCGCACGAAGGTGGTCAGGTTGACCGATCCCAAGAGACAGCTACCGTATGGAGGCAAGGGTTGCTCACCACAATTGTGTGCATGCAGGCCGTTGCCATCGAACGTATTGACGCCTGGAACCTGCACGTCGTACACGTCTTCGATGCCATCGGCGTCGACGGTCGCGACGGTCGCGAAGAAACGATCGCGATTGAGACT
>DASWQJ010000313.1:0-25478 GCA_036403795.1 Stenotrophomonas sp. | reverse complement strand
GCATACATCTTCTTCAGGCGCCGGTTCTCGTCCTGAAGCTCCTTGAGCTGGGACATCAGCGATGCGTCCATGCCGCCGAACTTGCTGCGCCACTTGTAGAACGTCGCCGAACTGATCCCGTGCTCGCGACACAGTTCCGGCACGGGCGTGCCGGCCTCGGCCTGTTTGAGTACGGCGATGATCTGGCTGTCGGTGAAACGGGATGTCTTCATGGAGCCTCCTCGGAAAAGGGTACGAGAAAATTCCACTTCTGGCGGCAGCTAATTTGCGGGGGGATTACCCTTCCACCTTGGCCAACGTAAAACAGAAAGAATATGAGGCCGAAGGTATGGCTATAAGAGCTAAGAGCTTTTGGCGACGAGTTCTTGTTTATCAAATTGGCTACGTTCTAGCTTATGCACTGCTGTTCGTCATTCTTCATTTCGGAAATGTTGCGAATGCCGGGCGTGCCGCGTTTTATCTTTTCCTTGCTGCGCAGGTCGCTTTGGTCCTAGGCCTTTTGATCGATTATTTTTTCCCGCAGAGACGATAGTACGAGCCAACAAGAGGCCTGTATTGAAGTTCGGTGTGGTGGTCACCTCCGGAAACCAGACCAGCCTGGAGATAGCGACTTCGCCGGTGAGCCCCCGTCGCGAACGAGGATTCAGGCGATGGAGATGGAAATAGGCCCGTTCGCTGCATGGCGAGCGCGTGCCGAAACAATGCCCGCCTGATGACGCAGCGAGGCGGCCCCGCAGGGATCGGGGGTAAGCCACTCGCCGCCTGGTTCCACTTTAACTTCCGAGGCACGACAGGTGGCGGGATTACTTCTGTGATTCCCCGTCCAACACCGCCATGACAATACCCTTCGCCCAATCCGGCACTTGCTCAAGCTCCTCCGCAGCCAGCGGATACCGCACTCCCGCCTCATCCATCTCCAACACCAGCAACGGGCAAACTCGCCCCTGCGCGTCCGCCGGCGTGCTGTTGTCATACACATGCAGCGCGCTCAGGTGTGGAATCAAATCCAGCAGATTGGCGCGAGAACTGTCATAGCGATGCCGGATCTTGTCGTCCGGAATATCGTGCCCCCCACCAGCCACCCTAGCTGCCACGCGCTGCAAATGCAGCGCCACGCTGTTCAAGCCGCAGAACCAGATCGTGACTTCGTGCCGCTTGCAGGCCCGGCGAAGCAGGGCAGGAATCGTGTTCGCCCCCAGCGTGGTCTCGAAGGCATAGTCGGTGTCCTCGGCCATCGCGCGTTCCAGCCGGCGCTTGCCCTCATGCCAGGCTTCGGCGTTGGCTTCTGCCAGCGGCCAGCCGGCGTCCACCAGTTCGCGAGTGAAGCTGTCGGGGTTGAACCAGGTGGCACCGTCAGCCCGCAGCATTTCGCCCAGCAGTGAACTCTTGCCGGCGCCGTTGACGCCGGCCAGCACCAGGATGCGCGCCACGGCTTACAGGGGTTTGCCGAGCGTGATCCTTTGGCCGCGTCGGGCAGGGCGGGCCAGCGCCTTGGCCAGGCTGCCGTCCTTGAGCGAGGCCAAGTGCTCGTCGAACCTGGCCTGCAACGCCTGGAGTGCTTGCGCGCGGGTCACGGCAACGGACGCCGCGTTGGCGCCGGCCACCAGCCGCCGATATTCGTCGGCATCCACGACGACGGCCTCGGGGTGGTTGTGGTTGGTCACCACCACGGCGCCGTTCGCCCGTACCTTGCGCATGAGGCCGGGCCAGCCTTTGGCTTTGATGTCGCTCGCAGGGGCTTTTTCGAGGTCGAGCAGGTCCAGGGGCAGCGCCATGGCGGGCGTCGTCGGAGAGGGGAGTTCAGGCTACTACCAAATTGGCCAAAATAGGAATTTTGCCTCTTGGCGGTTCAGGTGATTCGAGCTCGCGACGCGTAGCAGCAACCGCTTCAACCGCGAGTGCAGGAGGGCGGCGGTCGCGGCGAAATCGCGACGACAGTACGCCGCGCAGTGCTGGAACAACCAATCGAAGTGCGTTTGCCGCTCAACGCAGCAACCAAAGCACCCCGGCAGCGCTCAGCACCACCAGATACACCACGCACATGCCGACCTTGATCGGCTTTTCCCAGGCACGGATGAGGTCCACTTTTACTTCCCCGGCAGAACACCCCTAGTTGTGACTGTAAGCACATTTTTTGGCGTGGGGAAGTCAGGGATTCTCCTAAACGGAGGCCGAATTCTGAACGCGAATAGCGACGTCAAGGGCCGTCGCGGAATGCTGCAGATCCGTCACCGGCGCCAATCCCGGGCTGGTCGGGCGGCCCCGCCGCCCCCATAACAGGGGAAACCCTCGGCGGACTGCACCATGACCCCTCTTTCCCTGCTCGATCTGGCCCCGGTCTGCGAAGGCAGCGACACCACCGGCGCCTTCGCCAACATGCTGGACCTGGCCCGCCACGCCGAGGGTTGGGGCTACCACCGTTATTGGCTGGCCGAGCATCACAACATGCCGGGCATCGCCAGTGCGGCGACCGCTGTCCTGATCGGCCACGTCGCCGGCGGTACGTCGACCATCCGGGTAGGCGCCGGCGGCATCATGCTGCCCAACCACGCGCCCCTGCAGGTGGCCGAGCAGTTCGGCACGCTGGCCTCCTTGTACCCGCAGCGGATCGACCTGGGGTTGGGGCGCGCGCCGGGGACCGACCAACCCACCGCCCGTGCATTGCGCCGCTACTTCGACAGCGCCGATCAGTTTCCCCACGACGTGGCGGAATTGCTGCGCTATTTCGAGCCCGCCACGCCCGGACAGCTCGTGCAGGCGGTGCCAGGTGCCGGGCTGGACGTGCCGGTGTGGTTGCTCGGCTCCAGCCTGTTCAGTGCACGGCTCTCGGCGCAGATGGGGTTGCGGTTCGCCTTCGCCTCGCACTTCGCTCCCGATGCGATGGATGAGGCGCTGGCGCTGTATCGCCGCGATTTCATGCCCTCCAAGCACCTTCGCGAGCCCTACGCGATGTTGGCCTTGAACGTGGTGGCTGCCGATTCGCGCGAGCAGGCCACGCGGCTGTTCACCAGCCAGCAGCAAAGTTTCGTCAATCTGCGGCGCGGCCGACCGGGCAAGATTCCGCCGCCGATCGACGATATCGACGCGTTCTGGCAGCCGCAGGAGAAGTCCGGTGTGGAGCGCGCGTTGGCCTGCACCGTGTTGGGTGATGTTGACGACGTGGCGCAGGGCATGGCCGATTTCGCGGCGCGTCACCGCCCCGACGAGCTCATGCTGACCGCCAACGTGTACGACCACGCCGCCCGCCTGCGCTCTTTCGAGTTGGCGGCGCAGGCCTGGCAGCGCGTGGCGGGCGAGGGCTGATTCACGCGTTCTTGCGCGCGGCTCGGCTCAGATGGGGCAAGTCTTGAAGAGGAATTGCCCATGACACGTCGACACGAAGACATCCGCCTGCTTGCCGAGCTCATCCGCGATGTGGAGGTGGCGATGTTCACCACGGTGTCGGCGGACGGACGACTGGTGAGCCGTCCACTGGGCACGCAACAAGTCGATTTCGACGGCGACCTGTGGTTCGCCACGGCGGCCGACAGCCCGAAGGTGCAGGAGATCGCGGTCGAGCCGCGTGTCAACGTGGCCTATGCCGCGCCGGACCGGAACACCTACGTCTCGGTGGCCGGTCGCGCGCGCATCGTCGACGACCGGGCGCGGGTCGAGGCGATGTGGTCGCCGTCGATGCAGCTGTTCTTTCCGGGCGGCCAGGACGATCCCAACCTGCGCCTGATCCACGTGCGTGCCGAGTCGGCCGAATACTGGAATAGCCCCGCCGGTTTGCTCGGCAAGGCACTGGAATTCGTGTTGAGTGCGGTAGACGACGAAGTCGGCGTGTTGACCGAGAACCGCGTGGTGGACCTCAAGCCCGGCGGGGTCTGAGGCTCAGCCCAGGCCGGCCCACCACTGCCGCAGCCATTGCCAGCTACCGTCCAGCATGTCCACGATCTGCTCGGCGGCCGCGCCAAATACCACCAGGCAGGCGATCACGGCGGCCCAGCACAGCGCCACCAATACGCCGTCGCGTTCCAGCAGGGCAAGCGCGAACATCAGCAGGATCACGCCGAACAGGTAGTTGGTGAACGGGGTGGGCAGCCACAGCAGCACGCCGGTTGCCACCAGCAGTAAACCGGTGAAGGCGTGGGCCGGCAGGGGTTCTATTAGCACTTGCAGGCGCGGCTTCAGCAGCCGGTCCAGCCAGCGCAACAGCGGCGCGATCTTGTTCACGAAGCGCTGGCCGGTGGCGCGGCGCGGGCCGCGATTGCCGATGAAATCGGGCATCCACGGTTTGCGCATCCCGAACATCATCTGCAGGCCGATCAGGATGGTCAGTGGGCCGCTGATCGCACCGCCCACGCCCGGAATCGGAATGAAAGCCGGCAGGATCGCCACGAACAGGAAAACGCCGAAGCCGCCCTGGCGCAGGTCGCCAAGGATGTCGCGCAAGCGCAACGTCTCTTCCGGGTCTCCGTGATCGAACATCGACAGCAACGTACGGATGCCCTCGTTGCGCACCTCGTGACGCGGCTCCGGTGCAGGCATGTCAGCCGGCCGCTTCATCATCGTCCTCGTCGACCATCCTGCGCAGCAGCAGTTTGTCGATGCGCGCCCCGTCCAGGTCCACGATCTCGATGCGCCAGCCGGCCCAGTCGAAGTACTCGCCCGCGTGGGGGATCCTGCCGAAGTAGTGGATGCACATGCCGGCAAGCGTGTGGTAATCGCCCTCCTGGGCGGCCGGCAGTTCGGCGCCGCCCAGTACGTCGCGCAGTTCGCCGATGGGCAGGGAGCCGTCGATCAACAGCGAGCCGTCTTCGCGCACCACGACCAGTGCATCTTCGTCGGTGTTTTCCACCGACTGCAGCCGGCCCACGACGGCACCCATCAGGTCGCTGATCGTCACCAGGCCCTGGATCTCGCCGTATTCGTCGACCACCAGCGCCATCGATTGTTGCTCTTCCCGGAAGATCTCCAGCAGCTTCATTGCGTGGGTCGATTCGGAAACGAACAAGGTGTCGCGCAGTTGCTGGAACAAATGGGGATTGGCGGAATCCATGTGGGTGACGAGCGATTTCACCTCCAGGATGCCGGCAATGTCCTGGTCGCTGCTGCGGTACACCGGATACCGCGAGAATTCATGCTCGCGCATGATCTGCAGGTTGCGTTCCGCATCCGCGGCGGTATCCAGCCAGGCAATGCGATTGCGCGGTGTCATCAGGCTGTCGGCGGTGCGGTCGCCCAGGCGCATCACGCGATTCATCATGTCGCGCTCGTGGTGGTCGATCACGCCTTGTTCGTGGCTCTCGGTGACCAGCATGCGGATTTCTTCTTCCGTTACCGCGCTGCGGTTGTCGTCGCGGATGCCCAGCAGGCGCAATACGCCCCGGTTGATCGCACCCAGCGTGGCCACCACCGGTTTGGCGGCGCGCGACAGCCAGTACAGCGGGATGGCGACCACCGCGGCAATCTTTTCCGGGTTGGTCAAGGCCAAGCGCTTGGGGATCAATTCACCGAAGATCACGTAGCCGGCGGTGATCAATGTCACTGCCGAGCCCACGCCGATCGCGCTGGCGTATTGCTGGAGGGAGGGAAACCAGACGGCCAGCGAGCTGGCGATCATCGAGCCGATCGCCTCGCCGCCGAACACGCCGCCCAGGATGCCGATCAGGTTGATGCCGATCTGCACCGTCGACAACAGGTTGTCGGGATGCTCGGCCAGCGCCAGGGCGGCACGGGCGCCGCGACTTTCCTGGGCCATCTGCTTCAGGCGCAGCTTGCGCGAAGTCATCAGCGCCATCTCCGACAATGCGAAGAAGGCGTTGAGGATGATCAGGAAACAAACAATGACGAGTTCAAGCACGGGCGTCCTCCCCGGTCGTTGTGGGGGAAGGAGTCACAGCCGCGAGCGAGTGGCGGCCGGCGCGGGCAAGGGCCGCGATGGGGGGGTAGGGGTCGTCTTCCATAGGGTGCGCCCGCAGGCGCCCGGGCATCTTAACAAACGAGGGGACGTTACCGTGAACATGCCGGTCAGGTCGCCCAAGCCGCGTCTTCTGGCTGGCGGGAATACCCGGCAGGTCACCAAACAGTCATAATTCCGCCGGTTGCCGCTCTCCCGAGCCGGCTGGAAGCCTTCCTCCATGTTTTCCTTGCAGACCATCTTCGGCTCCGGCAAGCAGTTCTACGTCCTGTTGGACGAGGCCGCCGACGCCGCCTATGACAGCACCAAGGCCTTGCACGCCATGATGCGTGATACCGACCGGCAGCCGGCGCTGGATGCCTTCAAGCTGGCCCGCCTGCGCGAGCGCGCCGCCTCGGACAAGATCGGCCAGTCGCTGGTCGACAGCTTCATGACCCCGATCGAGCGCGAAGACATCGAGGCGCTCGGCTCGGCGCTCTACAAGATTCCCAAGCAGGTGGAGAAGTTCGCCGACCGCTACTCGCTGGCCACCCAACACCTGGCGCACATCGACTTCGCTCCCCGCGCGGCCATGCTGGAGCAGGCCGCCTCGGTGGTGGTGGAGATGGTGCACGATCTGCCGCGCATGAATCTGGATCGGATGACCGCGCTCAACGACAAGCTGCGGACGATCGAGAACGAAGCCGACCGACTGATGCTGGAGTTGTATCGGGACATCTATTCCGGTCGCCTGGACAACCTGCAGATGTTCCTGCTCAAGGAGTTCTTCGAGATCCTGGAAAAGGCGATCGACCGCTGCCGCGAGGCGGGCGTGGTCGTCTATCAGATCGTGTTGAAGAACAGCTGAGGCCGCCCGGTGCTTACCCTGGTCATTGTGGTGATCCTGGCCGCGCTCGTGTTCGAGTTCATCAACGGCTTCCACGACACCGCCAATTCGATTGCCACCGTGGTGGCCACCAAAGTGCTTTCCCCCGGCTGGGCCGTGATGCTGGCGGCGGTGATGAACCTGGTCGGCGCGCTCACCGGCACCGCGGTGGCGTTGACGATCGCCTCGGGCCTGCTCAATACCGACGTGGTGACCGTCACCCCGCAGGTGATCTTGTGCGCGCTGCTGGGCGGGATCATCTGGAACCTGATCACCTGGTGGAAGGGCCTGCCGTCCTCGTCCTCCCATGCATTGATCGGTGGCCTGGTGGGCGCCGGCCTGGCCGCCGCACACAACAACTGGGATGCGTTGATCTGGTCGCAGAACGTGGGCGACTGGGCCAAGAACAAGGGCCTGCTGTGGAAGGTCTTTCTGCCGATGATCACCTCGCCGGTGGCCGGCTTCCTGCTCGGCATCGTGGTGATGATGCTGTTGTGGGCGATCATTGCCGGCATGGCCAAGATCGGTGGGCCGATCGGGCGCCTGGCGCGTCCTCGTTGGGTCAACGCCTTCTTCGGCAAGGCGCAGATCGTATCGGCGGCCTACATGGGTTACGCCCACGGCCACAACGATGCGCAGAAGACCATGGGCATCATCGCGATGACCCTGGTCGGCGCCGAGTCGGCGGGCGTGCTGGACAACCTGCCGGGCTGGCTGGGCTTCCTGCATCCCGGCGCCGCCGGTGATCAGCCGATCGCGATGTGGATTGTCTTGACCTGCGCCATGGTGATGGCGGCCGGCACTGCCTCCGGCGGTTGGAAGATCATCAAGACCCTGGGGCACAAGATGGTGAAGCTGCATCCCATCCATGGCTTTGCGGCCGAAACGAGCTCGGCGACGATCCTGACCCTGGCCGCGCACTTCGGCATGCCGGTGTCCACCACGCACAGCATTTCCACGGCCATCATGGGCGTGGGCTTTGCCAAGAACCCGCGCTCGCTCCGTCTCAATGTCATCGAGCGCATCGTGTGGGCGTGGATCTTGACCATTCCCGCCGCAGCGGGTGTGGCTTACCTGATCCTCAGTACCTTCGAGATGTTTGGCTGGACCTGAGTCGCAGGCCGCCAGCACCCAGCAAAAAGCCCGCCGAATGGCGGGCTTTTTGCTGGTCCAGGTGGCGCGGTACGCTTGCGTGGCTCACGAGCCGTGGCCACGGCAGGACGGGAAACAGGCGCCGCGATCAAACCTCCAGCGAAGCCAGGTCGCCCTTGGTCTCCAGCCACTGCTTCCGATCCGAAGCCCGCTTTTTCGCCAACAGCATGTCCATCAGCGAGTGGGTCTGGTCGCCTTCTTCGATGGTCAGCTGCACCAGGCGGCGGGTATCGGGGTGGATCGTGGATTCGCGCAACTGCTGCGGGTTCATCTCGCCCAGCCCCTTGAAGCGGGTGACGCTGACCTGGCCGCGAACCTTTTCGCGCGCGATCTTGTCCAGCAGCGAAGTCTTCTCTTCCTCGTCCAGGGCATAGAAAACCTGTTTGCCCACGTCCACGCGGAACAGCGGCGGCATGGCCACGAACACATGACCGGCCACGACCAGCGCCGGGAAGTGTTTCAGGAACAACGCGGTCAGCAGCGTGGCGATATGCAGGCCATCGGAGTCCGCGTCCGCCAGGATCACGACCTTGCCGTATCGCAGGCCGCCGATCTCGTCCTTGCCGGGGTCGCAGCCAATGGCGATCGCCAGGTTGTGGACTTCCTCCGAGGCCAGCACGCTGCCGGAAGACACTTCCCAGGTATTGAGGATCTTGCCGCGCAGCGGCAGGATCGCCTGGAAGTCCTTGTCGCGCGCCTGCTTGGCCGAGCCGCCTGCCGAATCGCCTTCCACCAGGAAAAGCTCGGTACGCGAGAGGTCCTGGCTCAGGCAATCGGCCAGCTTGCCGGGCAGGGCAGGGCCCTGGGTCACCTTCTTGCGGACAATCTGCTTTTCGGTCTTCAGGCGCGCGCTGGCGCGTTCGATGGCGATCTGGGCGATCTTTTCGCCGATCTCCACGTGCTGATTGAGCCAAAGGCTGAAGGCATCGTGGGCGGCGCCTTCGATGAAACCGGCGGCCTGCCGCGAGGACAGGCGCTCCTTGGTTTGCCCGGAGAACTGCGGATCGGTCATCTTCAGGCTGAGCACGAAGGTGACTCGGTCCCACACATCTTCAGGGGCCAGCTTGACGCCGCGCGGCAGCAAGCTGCGGAAATCGCAGAACTCGCGCAGCGCATCGGTCAGGCCCGAACGCAGGCCGTTGACGTGGGTGCCGTGTTGCGCGGTGGGAATCAGGTTGACGTAGCTTTCCTGGACCAGCTCGCCTTCCGGTACCCAAGCCGCGGCCCAGTCCACGATCTCGGTGTCTTTCTTCAGGCTGCCGACGAACAGGTCCGCAGGCATCAGCTCCCGGCCGGCCAGTTCGCCTTTCAGGTAGTCCTGCAGGCCATCTTCGAAATACCAGCTGTCCTGCTCACCGGTGTTCTCGTCTGACAGCTTCACCGTCAGCCCCGGACACAGCACTGCCTTGGCGCGAAGCAAGTGCCGCAGGGCGCGTGCGTTGATCTTGGGTGTGTCGAAATACTTCGGGTCCGGCCAGAAGTGCAGGCGTGTACCGGTGTTCTTCTTGCCGACGGTGCCGATGGCTTCCAGCTTCGAGGCGGGGTCGCCGTCGCGGAACTCCATGCGGTATTCGCTGCCGTCGCGCTTGATGAAAACCTCCAGCTTCTTGGACAGCGCGTTGACCACGCTCACGCCCACGCCGTGCAGGCCGCCGGAAAAGGTGTAGTTGCGATTGTTGAACTTGCCGCCGGCATGCAGCCGCGTAAGGATCAGTTCCACGCCGGGGATCTTCTCCTCCGGATGGATGTCCACGGGCATGCCGCGACCGTCGTCGGAGACTTCCACGCTGCCGTCCTTGTGCAGAACGACCTCGATCTGGCGGGCATGGCCAGCCAGCGCCTCGTCGACCGAGTTGTCGATGACCTCCTGCGCCAAGTGGTTCGGGCGGGCAGTGTCGGTATACATGCCGGGCCGGCGCTTGACCGGATCCAGGCCTGAGAGGACTTCGATGTCGGCGGCGTTGTAACGGGTGTTCATGCAACTCGCGATGGCGTGAGACGACGGGCAAGTGTGCGGTCTGGGCGGCCGTTTTGCACGTGGCCGGCACGCGTTCAGTCGCTCGGCGATAGGCTGTGCTTGTGAAACCGTCACCGTGCCCCCATCCCACGGGGCGACAGGAAGGAGGATCCCCCCATGAAGACTCGACACATCCTGATGTTGGCCACCGGCGCCCTGGCGTTGGCGGCCATCCCGCTGGCCATGGCGCAGAGCGCCGGCCAGTCCCAGGACCAGGCCCACTCGCAGCAAGGTGCCGCCGC
Organism: Stenotrophomonas sp.; assembly: GCA_036403795.1. Classification (GTDB taxonomy): domain Bacteria; phylum Pseudomonadota; class Gammaproteobacteria; order Xanthomonadales; family Xanthomonadaceae; genus Stenotrophomonas_A. The sequence continues at coordinate 15,300 of DASWQJ010000313.1, read as the reverse complement.
CCAGCGCCAGGCCGATGCCCAGGCCCAGTCCGAGGTCGATGCACGCGCCCAGCGCCGGGCCGCCGCGGCCGCGCAGAAACCCCAGGCCAAACGCGAAGGCAAGATCGGCCAGCGCGAAGAAGAGGAAGAAGAAAAGCCGTCGCGCTGAATCCTGCGCGGCGGACAGTCGACGCCCCGGTCTGTGGCCGGGGCGTCGTCTTTTTGAGCGGTCTTCGGGCAAACCCGGCGCTTCCAGCCCTTGGGGAAACCGACGACAACCTGTAAACTGCGGCTTTCCGGGAGGCCTTGAGCCATGACCCCCCTGATCTTTGTTACCGGTGGTGTGGTGTCCTCGCTTGGCAAGGGCATTGCTGCCGCGTCGCTTGCGTCCATCCTCGAATCACGCGGCCTGACGGTCACGATGATGAAGCTGGACCCCTACATCAACGTCGACCCGGGCACGATGAGCCCGTTCCAGCACGGCGAGGTGTACGTCACCGATGACGGTGCCGAGACCGACCTGGACCTGGGTCACTACGAGCGATTCGTGCGCACGCGCCTGTCGCGGAAGAACTCGGTCACCACCGGCCGCATCTACGAGAACGTGATCCGCAAGGAACGCCGCGGCGACTATCTGGGCGCGACCGTGCAGGTGATTCCGCACATCACCGACGAAATCCGGCGTTGCATCGACGAGGCTACGGGCGGTTTCGACGTCGCCCTGGTAGAGATCGGCGGTACCGTCGGCGACATCGAGTCGCTGCCTTTCCTCGAGGCAATCCGCCAGGTGCGAACCGAGCGCGGCGCCGAGAAGGCGATGTTCATGCACCTCACCCTGGTGCCGTACATCGCGGCGGCAGGCGAGTTGAAGACCAAGCCCACTCAGCACTCGGTCAAGGAGCTGCGCTCCATCGGCATCCAGCCGGACGTGCTGTTGTGCCGCTCCGAAAAGCCGGTGCCCGACTCGGAGCGCCGCAAGATCGCGTTGTTCACCAATGTCTCTGAGCGCGCCGTCATCAGTGCGGCCGACATCGACGTGCTCTACGGCATGCCACTGGAACTGCATCGGCAGGGGCTGGACGAGATCGTCATCGAGCAGTTCAAGCTGCGCGACAAGGCCGGCCCTGCCGACTTGTCCGAGTGGGCCGCGGTGGTCGATGCCGTCAAGCATCCTTTGGATGAGGTCACCATCGCCGTGGTCGGCAAGTACGTCGATCACCAGGACGCCTACAAGTCCGTGGGCGAGGCGCTCAAGCACGGTGGCCTGCGCCAGCGCACCAAGGTCAACCTCAAGTGGATCGAGGCGCAGGAACTGGAAGGCACCGACATGGCCGCCCTGGACGATGTCGACGGCATCCTGGTGCCGGGTGGCTTTGGCGATCGCGGTTTCGAAGGCAAGGTCCTCACCTCCCGGCATGCCCGCGAGAACGGCGTGCCGTATTTCGGCATCTGCTATGGCATGCAGGCAGCGGTGGTGGACTTCAGTCGCCACGTGGCCGGCCTGGATGATGCCAACAGCACCGAGAACGACCGCCAGTCGCCGCATCCGGTGATCGGCCTGATCACCGAGTGGCGCACGGCCGCCGGCGAGGTGGAAAAGCGCGACGAGAAGTCGGACCTGGGCGGCACCATGCGGCTGGGCCTGCAGGAGCAGCGCCTGAAGCCGGGCACGCTGGCGCGCGAGCTCTACGGCAAGGACGTGGTTTCCGAACGGCATCGCCACCGCTACGAGTTCAACAACCGCTACCGCACCCAGCTGGAAGACGCTGGCCTGGTGATTGCGGCCAAGTCGATGGACGACACGCTGGTGGAAATGGTCGAGCTGCCGCGGGAGCGCCACCCTTGGTTCCTGGCCTGCCAGGCGCACCCGGAATTCCTGTCGACCCCGCGCGACGGCCATCCGCTGTTCGTGGGCTTCATCCGTGCCGCGCGCGAGCGCAAGGCCGGGGGCAAGCTGTTGAAGGAAGCCCGGGCCTGATTCTCGCCCGCTGACCGCTGCCATCATGACGCCGGGCCCATTGGGTCCGGCGTCCTGCATTTGGGCCCGGTAGACCGGCGTCAGCCGGCAAAAGGTTGCGTCTGCAGCCATCGCCTCACTTCATGTCCGACATTCACTACAATGCGTGGGCTGCTCCGGCGCCCGCGACCAATGTCCGGGTGGACCCCCCTCGCCGCATTCGTGCGGCGCCGACGATCGCCAGGACCCCATGACCCAGATTGCCAAGATCCACGCCCGCGAAATCCTCGATTCACGCGGCAACCCCACGTTGGAAGCGGAAGTCACCCTTGCCGACGGTTCGTACGGCCGCGCCGCGGTGCCGTCGGGTGCTTCCACCGGCACCAAGGAAGCGGTCGAACTGCGTGATGGCGACAAGACCCGCTACCTGGGCAAAGGCGTGCGCAAGGCGGTCGACAACGTCAACGGCGCGATCTTCTCGGCATTGAAGGACTTCGATGCGGCCGACCAGGAAGGCCTGGACCGTCGCCTCATCGACCTGGACGGCACCGAGAACAAGGGACGTTTGGGCGCCAACGCGCTGCTCGGCGTTTCCCTGGCGGCGGCCCATGCCGTGGCCGCGTCGCGCAAGCAGCCGCTATGGCAGTACCTCACCACGATCACCGAGTCGGATGTGTCGCTCCCGGTGCCGATGATGAACATCATCAACGGCGGGGCGCATGCCGACAACAACGTCGACTTCCAGGAATTCATGGTGCTGCCGGTCGGTGCCGCCTCGTTTACCGAAGCGCTGCGCGCCGGTACCGAGATCTTCCATTCCCTCAAGTCGGTCCTGAAGGGACACGGCCTGAGCACCGCGGTGGGCGATGAAGGCGGCTTTGCACCGGACTTCCGCAGCAACGTCGAAGCCTTGGACACCATTCTCGAGGCCATCGGCAAGGCCGGCTACACCGCCGGCGAAGACGTGATGCTCGGCCTGGACGTGGCCTCCAGCGAATTCTATGAAAACGGCAAGTACAACCTGGTGGGCGAGAACAAGCGCCTGACCTCGGAGCAGTTCGTAGACTTCCTGGCCGATTGGGCGGCCCAGTATCCGATCATTTCCATCGAAGACGGCCTGGCCGAGGACGATTGGACCGGCTGGAAGCTGATCACCGAACGCCTGGGCAAGCAGGTGCAGCTGGTCGGCGACGACCTGTTCGTCACCAACCCGAAGATCTTCAAGCAGGGCATCGACACCGGCACGGCCAACGCGATCCTGATCAAGGTCAACCAGATCGGCACGCTCACCGAGACGTTGGAAGCCATCTCCATGGCCCACCATGCCAACTACGCGGCGGTCATTTCCCATCGCTCCGGCGAGACCGAGGACACCACCATCGCCGACATCGCCGTGGCCACCACCGCCACCCAGATCAAGACCGGCTCGCTGTGCCGCAGCGATCGGGTGGCGAAGTACAACCAACTGCTGCGCATCGAGGAAGCCCTCGGTGCCGGCGCGCGTTACGCCGGTCGTAACGCGTTCGTGTCGATCAAGCGGTAAGCCATGCGCAACTGGCGCTGGCTACTGCTGGTGCTGGCGGTACTGCTGGCTTGGCTGCAGTACCGCTTCTGGTTTGGCCCGGGCAATTCGGGCGAAGTCATGGTGCTGGAGGCCCAGGTCGCCGCGCAGACGCGCGACAACCAGGGCCTTCGCCAGCGCAACGAGGCCTTGGCCGCCGAGGTCAAGGACCTCAAGGATGGCGAAGCCGCCATCGAGGAGCGTGCGCGCAGTGAGCTGGGCATGATCAAACCGGGTGAAAAGTTCTACCGCGTCGTCGAAGACGCGCCGCCGCCCGCCGCACCCGCATCGCAGGAGCCCTCGGGCGCCGGCGCCCAGGGCGAGCAGCCCTGATGGCCGCGGTTTGGGCCGTCGTCCCGGCAGCCGGTCGCGGCACTCGCTTCGGCGCGCCGCTTCCCAAGCAATACCTGTCTGCGGCAGGGCGGCCGCTGATGGCCTACACGCTGGACGCGCTGGCCGCACATCCCGCCGTGGCGGGGCTGATGGTGGTCCTGTCGGAGCATGATCCCGATTGGCCGGGCTGGAAGGGCGTCGCCGACAAGCCCATCCTGACCACGACGGGCGGGGCGACCCGCGCCGCCTCGGTGCTGGCCGGCCTGCGTGCCTTGCCGGACATCGTGCGCAGCGACGACTTCGTGCTCGTTCACGACGCGGCTCGGCCCAACCTGGCGCCCAAGGATCTGGATCGCCTGCTCGAGATCGGACGCGAGGATCCGGTGGGGGCGATCCTGGCCACGCCCGTGCGCGACACCCTCAAGCGCGCTGGAGACGATGGCGGCATCGACGGCACCGAACCGCGCGACCGCTTGTGGCGCGCCTTGACGCCCCAGTTGTTCCGTCGGCATCAACTGATTCGCGGACTCGAGGAGGCCGCCGCGGCCGGCGTCGAGGTCACCGACGAAGCACAGGCCATCGAACGGCTCGGGTTGCGTCCTTTGTTGGTCGAGGGGGCGGAGGACAACTTCAAGGTCACCACTCCTGCCGACCTGGCGCGTTTCGAATTCGAACTTTCCCGACGCGGCGCCTGAGCGACGCGTCTTCGCTGGATTCCTTATGACTGGTTTCAATTTCCGCGTTGGCCAAGGCTACGACGTGCATGCCTTCGGGCCCGGCGACCACGTGATGCTCGGCGGCGTACGCGTGCCGCACGACCACGGTGTGCTCGCCCACAGTGATGGCGACGTCGTGCTGCACGCCCTGTGCGATGCCCTGCTCGGCGCATTGGCGCTAGGCGACATTGGCCAGCATTTCCCGCCTTCGGACCCACGATGGAAGGACGCTGACAGCAGCCAGTTCGTGCGTCATTGCGATGCCTTGTTGAGCGAACGCGGCTGGCGCGTGGGCAATGTCGACGTGACGGTGATCTGCGAGCGACCCAAGGTCGGGCCCCACGCCGCAGGCATGCGCGAACACATCGCGGGGTTGCTGGCAGTGGAGGCCGACCGGGTGAGCGTGAAAGCCACCACCAGTGAAAAACTCGGCTTTACCGGCCGGGCCGAAGGCATCGCAGCGCAGGCTGTCGTGCTGCTGGGCAAGTCGTGAGCGCCTCGCTGCCGCGGGCGTTCGGCCCGAGCGTGCTGGCCGCGCGGATCCGCAGCGTGCCGGAAGATTTCCGTGTCGACGAGTTGCCATCATTCGAGCCCTCTGGCGAGGGCGAGCATCTCTTGCTGACACTGCGCAAGCGTGGACAGAACACCGGTTTCGTCGCGCGCCGACTGGCCCAGTGGGCCGGCGTGCCGGAGATGGGCGTCAGCTACGCCGGCATGAAGGATCGCCATGCGGTCACCACCCAGCGCTTCACCGTCCACTTGCCCAAGCGCGTGGCGCCGGACCTGGCGACGCTGGAAGATGAGAACGTGCAGGTGGTGGAGTCGGCCTGGCACAACCGCAAGCTGCAACGTGGCGCGCTCGCCGGCAACCGGTTCGGGTTGGTGTTGCGCCAGGTCCAGGGTGAGCGCACCGAGATTGAAGCGCGCCTGGCCTTGATCGCCGAGCGCGGGCTGCCCAACTGGTTCGGAGAGCAGCGCTTTGGCCATGGCGGCGGCAATATCGACGCGGCCTTATCCATGTTTGGCGGCAAACGCGTCCGCAATGACCAGCGCTCGTTGCTGTTGTCGGCGGCACGATCGGAGTTGTTCAACCGCGTGCTTGCCTCGCGGGTCGTGCGTGGCGACTGGAATCTGCCGCTGCAAGGCGAGGTGTGGATGCTGGATGGCTCGCGCAGCGTGTTCGGTCCCGAGCCATGGACCGAGGTCCTGGCGCAGCGCCTGGCCGATTTCGACATCCACCCCAGCGGTCCGTTGTGGGGCGTCGGAGAGCTACGCAGTCGCGATGAGGCGGCGGCCGTCGAGTCGGGTGCGCTGGTCGACGAGATCGCCCAAGCGCTCCGCGATGGGCTCGAGCGGGCCGGTTTGAAACAGGAGCGTCGCGCGCTGCGATTGCGCGTCCAGGACCTGGCATACGAGTGGTTGGAGGGCGAGACCCTGCAGTTGCGCTTTTCACTGCCGCCAGGCTGCTATGCCACCGCCTTGCTGCATGAGCTGGGCGAGGTGGAAACGGCGGCGGTGTAGCGGGGGCTGGAAGCGGCCGGCAGCGTCACGTGCGCGCGGCCTCCGCGCCTTGCTGTCCGCAATCGCAACACGCAACCCGCGTGCGTGCCGCAACACCTGCCCGTGGCAGGCTTAACGCCTGGCCAGCAACACCAGCAGGGCTCCCGTGCCACCTTGCGCCGCCGGTGCGGAGTGGAAGGCGAGTACATCGCTGCGATGGCGAAGCAGGCGGTCGACCAGGTTTTTCAGCACGGGCACGCCTGCCTCCGACTGCAGGCCCTTGCCGTGGATGATGCGTACGCAGCCGTATTCATGGGCGTGGGCCTCCTGCAGGAACTGTCGCAGCATCGCTTCGGCCTGGGCAGCCGTGGCGCCATGCAGGTCAAGCTCGTCCTGGATGGAAAACTGCCCACGGCGCAACCGCTGCAATAGCCGGGGCGACAGGTTCTCGCGCCGATAGCTGGCCGTGTCGCCGCCATCCAATGGCGAGCCGTCGCGCAGCAGGCGGGCAAATTCGCTTTGGGCTTCTGCTTCGTCACGTTCGGCCATGCGCGGTCGTGGCGCCGGACGCGCCCGCTCTGGTGGGCGGGTGGCGGGCTGGCGGATCGGCTTGACCGGCCCGATCGCCGCGCGAAACAACGCGGCGTCGTCCTGGTCTTCGTCTTCGGACTGCGACATGGAGACAGCGTAGCCTGAGCGCGACGTCGTGCAAATGCCGGCGCGCGGGGCGGAACGCGGCGGACGCATCCGGTATCATGGCGGTGTTTTCGAGGAGTCCCATGCGCGTATTGGTTAGCAACGACGACGGTGTCGACGCACCCGGCATCAAGATCCTCGCCGAGCATCTGCGCGGCGCCGGCCACGAGGTGATGGTGGTCGCGCCCGATCGCGACCGCTCCGGTGCGAGCAATTCCTTGACGCTTGATCTGCCGATCCGCACCAAGCGCCTGGACCACTACACCTGTTCGGTGGCGGGTACGCCGACCGACTGTGTGCACCTGGCGTTGACGGGCATGTTGGATTACGAACCGGACATCGTGGTGTCGGGGATCAACAACACGGCCAACCTGGGCGACGATGTCATCTACTCGGGCACCGTATCGGCCGCCATGGAGGGCCGCTTCCTGGGCTTGCCCGCGGTGGCCGTTTCGTTGGCGACCCGCAACCACGACGCCAAGCATTACGAAACCGCCGCCCGTGCGGCCGTGCAGATCGTGGCCCGGCTGAAGGCCGACCCGCTGCCGGCCGACACCATCCTCAATGTGAACGTGCCCGATTTGGCCTGGGACGACGTGCGCGGATTCGAGACCACGCGGCTGGGCAATCGTCATCGCTCCGAGGCCTGCCTGCCGCAGAGCGACCCGCGCGGCAACACCGTGTACTGGATCGGGCCCGCCGGTCCGGAGCAGGACGCCGGCCCGGGCACCGATTTCCACGCCGTGCGCACCGGCCATATTTCAATCACGCCCATCCATGTGGACCTGACGCGTTACCAGGCGCTGGAAAAAGTGGCTGGCTGGGTGGGCGGGCTGACCGCCGCGATGGACGACGACGCCGGGAACCTTCCGGCATGACGCCGCGCCTGCGCCTGCAACCCGAAGCGGTGGGTATCGGCATGACCTCGCAGCGCGTGCGCGACCGCTTGGTCGATCGGCTGCGCGAGTCCGGCATCGCCGATGAGCGTGTACTCAATGCGGTGCGCGTGGTGCCCCGGCATCTGTTCATCGACGAGGCGCTGGCTTCTCGCGCCTACGAAGACACCGCGCTGCCGATCGGCCATGGCCAGACGATTTCGCAGCCCTGGGTCGTGGCGCGGATGACCGAGGCGGTCTTGCAGGTCGCACCGAAGAAGGTGCTCGAAGTGGGTACCGGCTCCGGCTACCAAGGCGCGATACTGGCTGCGCTGGGGCTTGAGGTCTACACGGTGGAGCGTATCGGCGAGCTGCTGAGGCAGGCCCGCAAGCGGTTTCGTCACCTCGGCATGAACGTGCGCACCAAGCATGACGACGGCCGCATCGGTTGGCCAGAGCATGGGGCGTACGATGCGATCGTCGTCACCGCCGCCGCGCCAGCCCTGGTCGATGCGTTGGTCGAGCAGCTAGCCGAAGGCGGGCGCCTGGTCGCCCCGGTGGGCGGACCTTCATCGCAGTCGCTGGTGCAGCTCACCCGCATGGCGGACGGATCGCTCGACCAGGAGATTCTGGCGCCGGTCACGTTCGTACCCCTGCTGTCGGGCATGCTCGACTGAACTTTTGGGATTCAATGGATGAAGATATTCGGGCCTCTCTACGACCTGGCGATCCGCTGGTCGCGTCATCGCAAGGCGCCGGCGATGTTGACCGGCCTGAGCTTCCTGGAAGGCTTCATTTTTCCAGTTCCGCCCGAGATCATGCTGGCCCCGATGTCGCTGGCCCAGCCGCGGCGCGCGCTGTGGTTCGCAACCCTGAGCCTGATGGGTTCGCTGGCAGGCGCAGCGGTGGGCTACCTGCTCGGTCATTTTGCGTTTGCCGCGCTGCATCCGCTCATTGAATGGCTGGGGTGGGCCGACAAGATCGATGCCGAGGTAGCGCACCTGCGCGAAGTGGTGGCCCGTTCGCCCTGGCAGGCATTCTGGTTGCTGGTGCTGGTCGGCTTTACCCCGATCCCCTTGAAGATCTTCACCTGGGCTTCCGGCGTGGTCGGCGTGCCGATGCTGCCGTTCCTGCTGAGCATGGTGGTGGGGCGGGGCAAGCGGGTGTATCTGGTGGCTGGCGCGATCCGCCTGGGCGGCGCCCGGGCCGAAGCGGCACTGCACCGCTGGATCGAACCGTTTGGCTGGGTGGCCAGCCTGTTGCTGGTGGGCCTGGTGGGGTGGGTCATATGGAGAGCGAAGGTCGGATGAGCATGATGCGGATCGAACGGACGGCGCGCACGGCGTCATTGTTGGTGGCCACGCTGGTGCTGGCGGCCTGCGGGACCGCCACGGTGGTCAAGAAATCCGGCAGCGCTGCCAGCCCGGTGCCGCGGACCTCGGTCGCCAGGCCGGGACAGACCACCACGGTGCGGCAGGGCGATACGCTGTACGCGATCGCACGCCGCACCAATGTCAGCCCGCTGGACCTGGCCTCATGGAACGGAATTGCCTCGCCCAGCACGATCTATCCCGGCCAGGTGCTGAGGCTCTATCCGTCATCAGGCGCCGCTCCAACACGGCCTGTGGCCGGTTCAGCCGGGACGGGCGCCGGGAGCGCTGCGGCGCGGCCGGCCGCGCGACCGCCGGCAGCCGCAACGACCGCAGCCCCGGTAAACAGCGGTTTCGCCTGGCGCTGGCCCACCGACGGCGTGGTGGTGGGCAACTACGTGGCCGGTGAAACCACCAAACAGGGCATGGATATCGCAGGGACCAACGGGCAGGCGGTGCGAGCCGCCGCCGACGGCGTGGTGGTCTATTCCGGCGCCGGCCTGGTCGGCTACGGCGAGCTGATCATCATCAAGCACAACGAGCAATGGCTGTCGGCGTACGGACACAACCGCAAGCGCCTGGTCAACGAAGGACAGAGCGTCAAGGCCAGCCAGCAGATCGCCGAGATGGGGCGCAGTGGCGCCACCCGCGACATGGTCCACTTCGAGATCCGCTACAACGGCAAGCCGGTCGATCCGGCGCTTTACCTGCCCAAGAAATAGTCGCAGCTTGCCCGTACCAAGGCGGGCGCCGTGCTGCTTCCGATGATCGCGCGTTGGGGGTGAAACGCCCCCGAGTGCCTCAGGCGGCCGCGTCCAGGATCATGGCGAGCACGACCTTGCGGCCCTCGCTGGCCAGCACGTTGTAGGTGCGGGCAGCGGCATCGTTGCTCATCGATTCCAGGCCGATGCCCCGGGTGAGGCAGGTGGCGAGCACCGCCGGGTCAGGGAACCCTTGTCGCGCGCCGGTGCCCAGCAGAATCATGGCCGGGGCCAAGGCCAGCACCGCATCGAGATGCTCCGGGCGCAGGGCTAACAAGGAGGCGACCGGCCAGGCCTCGATCAGCTTGTCCGGTGCCAGGACGAAACTACTTCCCAGAATCCGGTCGTTGACCTTGGCGTGCCGCCCGTCCGCAGCCCTCAGGGCGTAGGCGTAATCCGGGCGGTCTTCACTGAGCTGCATGCCTGGCCCTGCTCAGCCGCGGGGCAGGACGATCTGGCGCTTTTCCTTGCTGGGGCGATAGAGCACCGCCACATGCCCGATTCGCTGGACCAGCGCCGCGCCGGAGTGCTGCAGGATTTCGGCCACCAGGGTTTCGCGCGTCTCGCGATCTTCGGCCACGACCTTGATCTTGATGAGCTCGTGCCGTTCCAACACTTCGTCCAACTCGGTCAGGAAGGCCGGGGTCACGCCCTTGCCGCCCGTTTGCAACAGGGCTTTCAGGTCATGGGCCTGTCCACGCAGAAACCGGGACTGGGAAGAAGTAAGGGCAGTGCTCATGCGGACTTACGGGAAGCCAAGGGGGTTCAGGGTATCATGGCCGACCCTGTTGACCGCCCACACCATGCCCTCCCGCAGCAAGAGCAGCCAGCGTTGGCTCAAGGAGCATTTCTCCGACCCCTTCGTGAAGAAGGCACAGGCCGAAGGCATGCGTTCGCGAGCCGCCTACAAGCTCGAGGAAGTGCTCGCGCGCGATCGCCTGCTGCGACCCGGCATGGTGGTGGTTGATCTGGGTGCCGCCCCCGGTGGCTGGTCCCAGCAGGTCCGCAAGCAGATGGGTGACCGTGGGCGGGTCTTTGCGCTGGACATCCTGGAAATGCCGTCGCTGGCCGGCGTCGAGTTCCTTCATGGAGACTTCAGGGAAGAGGCCGTCCTATCGGAGTTCGTGGCGATGGTGGGCGACCAGCCGGTGGACCTTGTGCTGTCGGATATGGCCCCCAATAAGAGCGGAGTGGACGCGGTGGACCAGCCGCGGATGATGCACCTGGCCGAGTTGGCGATGGATTTCGCCGACAACCACCTGAAGACCGGTGGCGCGTTCCTGATCAAGCTGTTCCAGGGCGTGGGCTTTGATGACTACATCCGCGAACTGCGCCGCCGCTATGACAAGGTCATCATCCGCAAGCCCGAGGCCTCGCGAAAGCGTTCGCCGGAGGTGTATGCGCTGGGCCAGGGCAAGCGCGCCCAGATCAAGTAAGCTGCCCAGATACCAAGCAATTTCGACGAGAGCCAGAGAGGGACACCGGAGCCAATGAGGATGAACGACTTGACCAAGAATCTGCTGTTATGGGTGGTCGTCGCCGTCGTGCTGATGGTGGTGTTCCAAAGCTTCTCCCCACGCGGCGGGGCCAGCGCCAACGGTGAAGCGATCAGCTACACCCAGTTCCTGCAGGACGTGGACGGCGGCCGCATCAAATCGGTCGACTTCACCAACGACAGTGGCTATTCGGTCAACGTCATGCGCTTCAAGCGCACCGACGGCAGCGAAGGCACCGTCAACGGGCCGCGCGACGAAAGCCTGGTGAACGTGCTGTACGCCAAGAAGATCGAGATGACGCGGGACAAGCCGGACAATTCGCCGAGCCTGTTTTCGATCATCCTGAATTTCCTCCCGGTGATCCTGATCATCGGCTTCTGGCTGTTCATCATGCGGCAGATGCAAGGTGGCGGCGGAGGCGCGAAGGGTGCCATGAGCTTCGGCAAGTCGCGCGCCAAGCTGCAGGGCGAAGACCAGATAAAGGTGACCTTTGCCGACGTCGCCGGCTGCGACGAGGCCAAGGAAGAGGTGAGCGAGCTGGTCGACTTCCTGCGCGACCCCTCCAAGTTCACCAAGCTCGGCGGCAAGATCCCGCGAGGCGTGCTGATGGTGGGGCCGCCGGGTACCGGCAAGACCCTGCTGGCCAGGGCCATCGCGGGCGAAGCCAAGGTGCCGTTTTTCTCCATTTCCGGTTCCGACTTCGTCGAGATGTTCGTGGGCGTGGGTGCCAGCCGCGTGCGCGACATGTTCGAGCAGGCGAAGAAGCATGCGCCGTGCATCATTTTCATCGACGAGATCGATGCCGTCGGCCGCCATCGCGGCGCCGGCCTGGGCGGCGGTCACGACGAGCGCGAGCAGACCCTCAACCAGTTGCTGGTCGAGATGGACGGTTTCGAGGGCGGGGAAGGCGTGATCGTGATTGCCGCCACCAACCGCCCCGACGTGCTGGATCCGGCGCTGCTGCGCCCGGGTCGCTTCGACCGCCAGGTCGTGGTGGGCCTGCCGGACGTCCGGGGTCGCGAGCAGATCCTGCGCGTCCACATGCGCAAGCTGCCGCTGGCCGACGACGTCGTGCCGATGGTGATCGCGCGCGGTACCCCGGGCTTCTCCGGCGCAGACCTGGCCAACCTCTGCAACGAAGCGGCGCTGTTCGCGGCGCGGGGCAGCGAGAAGGAAGTGCGCATGGAGCACTTCGATCGTGCACGCGACAAGATCCTGATGGGTGCCGAACGTCGCTCGATGGCCATGAGCGAGGACGAGAAGACGCTGACCGCCTACCACGAGGCAGGCCACGCCATCGTCGGACGCTTGGTGCCCGAGCACGATCCGGTCTACAAGGTCACGATCATTCCGCGCGGCCGTGCCCTGGGCGTCACGATGTACCTGCCGGAAGGCGACAAGTACTCGATGAACCGTGTGGCGTTGGAATCGCAGCTGTGCTCGCTCTATGGCGGCCGCGTGGCCGAGGAGCTGATCTTCGGCGAGGACAAGGTCACCACCGGCGCTTCCAACGATATCGAGCGTGCTACCAAGATGGCCCGCAACATGGTCACCAAGTGGGGTCTCAGCGACGAGCTCGGTCCGGTGGCTTATGGCGAGGAAGAGGACGAAGTGTTCCTGGGTCGCTCGGTGACCCAGCACAAGAATGTTTCCGACGAGACTGCGCGCAAGATCGACGAGGTCGTGCGTTCCATCTTGAACAAGGCCTACGCCCGCACCAAGCAGCTGCTCACCGACAATATCGACAAGCTGCATTCGATGTCGCAGCTGCTGCTGCAGTACGAGACCATCGACGCGCCGCAGATTGACGCGATCATGGAAAACCGCGATCCGCCGCCGCCGGCTGGCTGGGGCAAGTCGGGCAAGGATGGCAACGACAAGAACCAGTCCCGTCCGTTGCCGCCCATCGCGGGCCCGGCCGAGCAGCTCTGACTCAGCGTCAAGGGTTCAAACGAACGCGCGGCTTCGGCCGCGCGTTTTCGTTTTGGTCCGCTGGGATTAGGCCTTCTCTCTGGCGACGATGTGTCGCGACCCTCGCAGATGCGGTCCGGCGGCCCTCTCCCGTTAGGCAGCGGCCCGCACGCTGCGCGACAATGGCCCTCCCGCGTGCAGAGTCCAGGGCAATGTCCCCAACGCCACCGCAGTCCACCCTGCTCGAAATCATCCTGGCCACCTGCGTGGGCGCCACGCTGGGGCTGCTGTTGGACAATCTTGTCCTGGGCACGATCGTCGGCATCGCGCTGGGCGCCTTGCTGAGCGTCATCAAGATGCGGCGGGGGGGCGGGCGCTAATGTTCGACACCACGCCCGAATTGAATTGCGCCGGCCGCGTATTGCGCCTGGATCGGCCGCAGGTGATGGGCATCGTCAACGTCACCCCGGATTCCTTTTCCGACGGCGGCGCGCACGACACGTTGGAGGCTGCGGTCGCGCACGGCCTGGCACTGGCGGCGGAGGGCGCCGACATCCTCGACGTCGGCGGCCAGTCCACCCGGCCGGGCGCCAAGCCGGTCGCGCTGGATGAAGAACTGCGTCGGGTGGTGCCCGTGATCGAGCAGTTGGTGGCACGCACGTCATTGCCGGTCAGCGTCGACACCTTCGAGCCGCAGGTGATGCGCGCCGCCATCGCGGCGGGTGCGGGCATGATCAATGACATCCAGGCGTTGCGTGCGCCCGGTGCGCTTGAGGCCGCGGCGGAACTGAGGGTGCCGGTCGTCCTGATGCACATGCTGGGCGAACCGCGTTCGATGCAGGAAGCACCGATGTACGACGATGTAGTGGCCGATGTGCATCGGTTCCTCACCGAACGAATCTTCGCTGCCGAGATGGCCGGCATTGCCAAACGCAGCTTGTTGGTCGACCCGGGCTTCGGCTTTGGCAAGACCACGGCGCACAACCTGGCCCTGTTGGCCGCGCTGGAACGGTTCAGCGAATTCGGGCTGCCGGTGTTGGCCGGCCTGTCGCGCAAACGCAGCATTGGCGAGCTGACCGGTCGTGAGGTCCCCCGCGAGCGGGTAGCCGGTTCCGTGGCGGCGCACCTGATTGCTGCACAGCGTGGCGCGATGTTCCTGCGCGTACACGATGTGGCTGCAACGGTCGATGCACTGAAGGTCTGGCGCGCAGTGTCGGCCGTGCCGGCGGTCCGTTCGCCGAAAAGTGCTGCGCCAACCATCCGCTGGCCGGACGAGGACTGATGGCTGCCGATCGCCGTCCACGGGTGTTGGCCCTGATGGGCCCCACCGCCAGCGGCAAGACGGCGATGGCGATGGCGATCGCGCATCGGCTGGGCGGCGAGATTGTCAGCGTGGACTCGGCGCTGGTGTATCGCGGCCTGGATATCGGTGCAGCCAAGCCGGACGCCGCGATGCGCGAGGCAATTCCGCATCATCTGTTGGACGTGCGCGATCCCTGGCAGGTGTACTCGGCAGCCGAGTTCGCCGCCGACGCGCGCACTGTGCTGGATGACATTGTCGCTCGCCACCGGCTGCCCATCCTGGCGGGCGGCACGGGCCTGTATTTCCGCGCCCTCTTGCAAGGGTTGGCATCGATGCCCGAGGCCGATCCTGCGTTTCGGTCAGCGCTCGCGGCCGAGGCCGGCCGGGAAGGGTGGGCGGCCATGCACCGGCAATTGACGGCGGTGGACCCGGTGGCGGCCGCGCGGATACATGCCACCGATGCACAGCGCATACAACGCGCGCTGGAAGTATTTCACCTGACGGGACGACCCATCAGTCAGTGGCAGGCCGAACAGCCCAGCGCACGCCTGCCGTTCCGCGTGTTGAAACTGGTGCTGGCGCCGCGGCAACGCAGCACGCTCCATGCCCGGATCGAGCGCCGGATGGACCAGATGTTGGCCGATGGTTTCCTGGACGAGGTGCGTCGCCTGCGAGCACTTGCGCCGATGGCCTCGGTCCGATCCCCCTACGACCTGCCTGCGGTCAGAGCGGTCGGTTACCGCCAGGCGTGGGAGCATCTGGACGGCACGCTGGATGCCGCCGAGTTTCGGCAACGCGCCATCGAAGCCACCCGCCAGTTGGCCAAGCGCCAGCTCACCTGG
>DASWQJ010000312.1:0-4249 GCA_036403795.1 Stenotrophomonas sp. | reverse complement strand
ACAACGCAACTTTAGCCTTTCGATTTGTATGGCTTCCCGTTTTTCGGCTGCTGGGCAGCGCCACCTGGGTTGCAGGTCGCCACCAGCCCATGAGCGACAAGTGCGTCTGCGTCCTTCTCGCCCTCGACAATGAAGATCCTGATTACGTACCATCCTCAGCCACGCGTACCTTGCCAAGTCCCTGTAAACCCACGCTCTGAGCCCGTTGCACACACCCTTGACAAGTGGCTATCGGTTGAAAATCGGGCTGGAATAGAGGCGACGGATAAAGCAAACAGCCTTCGGAGGGCTCCAACACACTGATTCCCTGACCTGGACTTTGGCGGTTTCCCAGGCTGCTCGGTAGTGTCCCCATAGTCGGCTGCTTGTGCGGGGATCTGGAGATTCTGTAGGCAGGAACGACGTTTCCCCCTGTGTTTGTCGCATGGGAAACCGATCGTGGCGAAGATTGCGCAGCCCGGGAACGCCCGAGCGATGGAGACCTGGCTGGCGCCGTTCGCGGCGCTGTTCACGCAGCCGACGTGGTTGAACGCGGTGGCACTGGCGACGGGGGCGTTGCTGTGTCTGAACCGCCGCACGGTCTGCGCGGCCCTGCGCGCGGTGGATGGCGCGTCGGACACGGGTTTCAGCCGGTTCCACCGGTTTCTCTCGCGCGGAGCATGGTCAGGCCTGCAGGGCTCACGGATCCTGCTTGGCCTGCTGGTGAAGGCGTTCGTGCCGGACGGCCAGGCGCTGGTGGTTGGCGTGGACGACGTCATCGAACGCCGGCGCGGCGGCAAGATCCGCGACAAAGGCATCTACCGTGATCCGGTGCGCTCAAGCCGCGGCTTCTTCGTCAAGGTCGCGGGCTTGCGCTGGCTGTCGTTTCAGGTGCTGGCCAAGCCCGGTTTCGCCAGGCGCACCTGGGGCTTGCCATTCCTGACGCTTCTGTGCCCCTCGGAACGGGCCGATGCCAAGAGACAGCGGCCGCACCGGACGGTGCCGGAGAAGGCCATGTCGGGCCTGCGCCTGATTGCCCGCTGGTTGCCGCACCAGCGGCTGGTGATGGTCGGGGACGGCGCGTTCGCCAGCCTGACGGTGTTCCAGACCCTGAAAGACCGGGTGGCGTGCGTGGCGCGGTGCCGGATGGATGCGCGGTTCTTCAATCCGCCGCCGCCGCGCAAGGACGGGCAGAAAGGCCGCTCGCGGGTGCTCGGCACCCGTCAACTGACGCCGAAGACGCGCGCGGTCAGGACAGCCACCAAGTGGACGCGCATGAGCATTGCGGGATGGCGGGCCAAGGATGGCGCGACGGATCGGCAGGTCGATGTGGCGACCGGAACGGCCCTGTGGAACTCGCACGGGATCACCCTGCCGGTGCAGGGCAATCGGGTGAAGAAATTACCTGGTGATGAGACTGGCCAGGAAATCATCATCCCAGCCGGCGGCCTTGCGCCTGCTGCGCAATGAGTTCTTCCCGGGTGCATTGCGGAGCAGGTTCTGCGCCATGTGCTTGCTGGCGGCGAAATTGGCCGGAGCGTGTTCGGTGCGAACCCGGCACTCGTCATCGCGAAAGACCATGTCCATGACCCAATGCAGGCTGTTCTCGACCGACCAATGGCTGCGCACGACCGGTCCGAGGAGGTGCGCCAGCATGACCAGCGAGGTGATGTAAAAGCGTGTCTCCTGCTCGGTTGTTCCACTGACCTCGCGGCTGCTTTCGACCATGACGACGGCGTTCAGGCTGGGCCAGTCATGGCGTGCCTGCAGCCATTCGATATCATGGATGACAGTGGTGGTTCTGGTCTCGATGCGGCCGTGATCGCCATCGATCGTCGTGTCCTGGCTGATCCTGGTGTCAGCAAAGTTCCTGGCCTTCTGCTCGGCGGCAAACACCTCAACATCCTCGCGCAGCGCGCCTTGGTTGCCTTTCAGCGCCAGGACGTAGTCCGCCTTCTGGTCGATGATCTTTTGCGCGATGTCGCGCTGGCATCCCATCGCATCGATGGTAACAATCGCCCCCTCGATCGCCAGCATGTCGAGAAGCTTGGGGATCGCGATGATCTCGTTGGATTTTTCCGCCACCTTGACCTGGCCAAGCACCAGACGCTGACGGGCCGCAAAGGCCGACACCATATGGATCGCGGCCTTGCCGCTGCGCTTATTGCCGGATCGGCGCACCGTCTTGCCATCAATGGCGATGACGCCCTCCGGCACGCCGGTCAGCGAGGCGGCCCACGCCACGAAGCAACGCTGGAACTGCTCAGCATCAAGGCTGGCCAGGATATCCCCCAGATGATCGTGGGCCGGTGTGCCATCCTTGAACGGGCGGAAGCGGCGCAGAAATGCCAGTTTCTTGACGCCGAACAGGGCGATCTCGGTGAAGCACTCGGCTCCGGCCAGCACGGCGAGCAGGCACAGCAGCAGGATCTCGTCGAGCGGGTAGCTCACCTTGCCTGGCTGGCGCGGATCCTGGAGGTCCTTGAAATGACTCAAGAACACAACCGTTTCGTCGAATGCGGCACAGCCCGTCGTCGCGCTGTCCATGGCCATTCCCCGTCAAGCGAATCGAGGGTCGGCATAGATTCAGCACTTTAGCAGTTTGTCACGTACTCATTCACCCGATTGCCCTGGCCC
Source organism: Stenotrophomonas sp. (assembly GCA_036403795.1). Lineage (GTDB taxonomy): Bacteria > Pseudomonadota > Gammaproteobacteria > Xanthomonadales > Xanthomonadaceae > Stenotrophomonas_A. The sequence goes on along the minus strand of DASWQJ010000312.1, from coordinate 1,633 downwards.
CACCTGCAGGGGAATCGGTTGAATCGGCTAGGCAATGAGTAGGCCGATGAGATGGCTGTCGTTCCATGCGGCGGCCTTGCGATTGGCCTTGACCGACAACTTGCCCTTTCGCGCCCGGATGAGGTTCTGCGCCATGTGCCGGATTGCGGCGAGATTGGCCGGCGCGTTGCCGTTGCGGACCCTGCTTTCATCATCACGGAAGACCATGTCCATGACCCAGTGCAGGCTGTTCTCAATGCTCCAGTGATCGCGGATGGCAGGTGCCAGGCGGTCGGCCGTCAGGGCCGCGGAGGTGATGTAGAACCGCCTTTCCTGTTCGACCTTATCGGCGGTTTCGCGCACGCTTTCGACCATCGCCAGCGCGGTCAGGCCCGGCCAGTCATGGCGTTGGCGCAGCCAGTCGACGTCGTGCAGGACGGTCAGGGTCCGGGTTTCGATCCGGCCGTGCTCGGCATCGACACTCTGCGTGCGGGTCACGGCGGTGTCGGCAAAGCCGCGGGCGACCTGCTCATCGGCGAACAGTTCGGCGTCCTCGCGCAAGCTGCCCTGGTTGCCCTTCAAGGCGAGGATGTAGTCGGCCTTCTTGTCGATGATCTTGCGGGCAATCTCGCGCTGACATCGCATCGCGTCGATGGTGACGATGGCGCCCTCAATGTGCAGCAGATCCAGCAGCTTGGGGATGGCGACGATCTCGTTGGACTTGTCGGCGACCTTGGCCTGGCCGAGAACCAGGCGCTGGCGAGCGGCGAAGGCCGAAACCAGATGCAGCGCCGCCTTGCCCTTGCCACGGGTCCGGCGTGAGGTCTTGCCGTCGATGGCAATCACGCCCTCAGGCACGCCAGTGCGGGCAGCAACCCAGGCGGCGAAGCACCGCTGGAACTGTTCAGCGTCAAGCGTGGCGAGGATATCGCCGAGATGATCGTGGCGCGGCGTGCCGTTGGTGAACGGCCGCAGCCGCCGCAGCAAGTCGATCCTCGTCTCGCCGAACAGGGCGATCTCGGTGATATGCTCCGCACCCGCCAGCGTGGCCGTCAGGCACAGCAGCAGGACCTCCTCAAGGGGATAGGTGACCTTGCCTTGCTGACGCGGGTCCGCCAGGTCCTCGAAGTACGCCAGAAATCCAACCGCCTCGGCAACCGCCGGCACAACCGCGTCGCTGTCGTCCATGACCCGTTCCTTCCTCGCGAATCGAAGGAACGTATCGATTCAGCACTTTATGGGTTTGTCACTACCCTTTTCACCCGATTGCCCTGGCGCAGATGCACGTTGCCCTTGCGGGCGGCGACGCTCTTGTGCTTGCCGGCGCTCTCATAGCTGCCCGGGCACAGGCCGGCCCAGGCGGCAAGGTGGTGGACGGAGACGAAGACGCTCATGTCGACGCCGATCTCGGCGATCAGCACCGCGGCCACCACCCAATCGACGCCAGGGATCTGCATCAGCAGGGTCATGGCGAACTGGTAGGGGATCAGCTTCTCGGCGATGCGCCCATCGAGTTGCTCGATATCACGTTCGGCGGCTTCGACGCGCTGCATCTGCATGGCCAGCAGGAAGCGGTGATGCTCCTCGACATGCCCCGCCAGGGCGCGGACCAGTTCGGCGCGCTTGCGGCGCAGGCGTCCCTGCGCCAGGTTCG
>DASWQJ010000311.1:0-1568 GCA_036403795.1 Stenotrophomonas sp. | reverse complement strand
CGCGCTCGCTATCCGTTCCTGCCTTTAAGGCGCGGGATTGGCCCGTCGACGTTTCCAGTGTGTATAGGGGGAACCCGGCCATACGCGCTAAAATAGGTCCCGGACGGGATATCGAACGTGAGGTTTTCGCCTTCTCGGCGCATTGGCGAGTTGGCGGTGAACCTGGGGGTTTGGCGCGACGATGCTGGCGACTGAGAGTGGGCCGATGACGATGCCAAGCAGCACCATCAGCACGGTCTTTTGCACGGCCCAGAGCGACGGGACGTAGGCCGCGTCGAGCAAGTCCTCAGGGGGAAGAGTCCAGGAAGTCCTGGCTGAGGTCGTCGCACAACAGGGCCAGGATGAGGTGGGCGTAGAGCCAACTTCGCGATCCGCGTTCGGTCCAGGTGGGCAACCGATCGATTTGCAGCAGCGACTTCAGGCGTTTGAAGGCGAGTTCGATCTGCCAGCGCAGCCGGTAGGCGGCGAGGACCGCCTTGGCGCTGTATCCGCTCTTGGGCAGCGATGTCGCCAGCATGATGAACTCCGCTGCAATCAGGCTCCGTGGGTCGAGCGCCTTGCCTTTTCTGGCCGCCGTGCGGCGCAGCGCCGAGCGCGTGGCTTCGGCCGCCTCTGGCGTCTTGCGCTGCACGACCAATCGGACCGCCAAGGCGGGCTCATCACGCCCGACCGAGGCGCGCAGGTTCACCTCGTGCGGGTTCTGGTCGGGCGGCAGGCATTGCAGATAGCCGATCAGATCGAACGGCTTGCCCACCGGGTTGGTCAGTTGCAGCGCGTTCCAGCCCAGCCGCACGATGAAGTCGGCGCTGCCATCGCTTTGCGCACGGAAGCGCCGCAATACCGGCGCACGGGCGTAATTGCGATCGCCGATGCGGATTTCGCCTGGGTGCGGGGCGCCACGCTCCAGCGCTTCGGCACCGTGTTGATCGGTCAGTTCGAGATGCGAGAACCCACCGCGTCCGAGGTCGAACACGCCGTGCACGCGCCAGTCCGTGCCGGTGCTGCCGGGCTTGCTGACGCAGGTGCCGTCCGCCAAGCGCAACGTGCGGCCGGGCCAGCGCAGCTCCGGGCCGGGGAGTTTCGCCGCGAGCAGCCGTTCCACCAAGGCGGCGAGAAACTCCGTCGCCTGGTCCAGTCGGTATTTGACGCCAGGATTGCTGAGTTCGGCGACCCCCTGCATCGACGCCCAGGCCGCAGTCTGGCGCAACGAAAGCCCGCCTGGCCCACGGGCCAGCGCGATCCGCAACAACGCCGCGCCATCAACAACCTCGCGCCGGCGCTGAATTGCCTTGGCCTCGATCGCCAACCCATTAAGGTCGAGACCGGCCGGAAGCCGCGTCAAAACCTCGGCAAACCGATCCGTCAGAGCAGATGCTGCATCTTGCATCTGCTCTCAGAATCAAGCCGAACCGAGCCGGGTCAAGCACTAACTTAGCGCCTATGGGGGGAGGCCCGTGCATGCGCCCGAGCCGCCCTGCACCACCCACGGCTCGCGTGCACGATCTTCTGGGCGACGGTCACCGCCGCTGACGCATGTGCGATCATCGCCCGGCTACGCGATGGGTGGC
>DASWQJ010000310.1:0-6251 GCA_036403795.1 Stenotrophomonas sp. | reverse complement strand
CCGGGACGAGCTGCAGCAGGGAGAGCGCCGTCATCGATTTCCCGCAGCCCGACTCCCCCACGATCGCCAGCGTCTCGCCCCGGTCGATGGCGAAGCTCACGCCATCCACGGCGCGGGCGGTGCCCGTGCCGAAACTGCTGTCGATCGCCGCGACCATGCGCGCGACCGTGGTGAAGTCGTTCTGGTGCAGGTTGAGGGTGATCTCGCCGCTGTTGTCGAACACGTCCGGCAGCGCGCGCTCGACCGTGGCGCCATTGGGAATGCGGCCCACGCTGGGGATGTTGACGGAGATTTTCGAACCATCCTTGCCCTGCGCGCCAAAGCCGCCGACCACCAGGTTGCCCTGGGCGATCGCGTACACCTGGCCGTCGGCGCCCTTGAGCGGCGCCATCAGCAGGGAGCCGCCACGCAGCGAAATCGCATTGCCGATCGACGACACGGTCACATCGATCGGTTGGCCCGGCTTGGCGAAGGGCGGCAGTTCGGCATGGATCGCCACCGCAGCCACGTTCTTGAGCTGCGGATTGACGTTGGCCGGCACGTTGACGCCCAGCTCGCCCAACATGTTCTTCAAGCTCTGCACGGTAAAAGGCGCCTGGCTGGTGCGATCGCCACTGTTGTCCAGGCCGACCACCAGTCCGTAACCCACCAGGGCGTTGCCGCGCACGCCGCCCACCTGTGCCAGGTCCTTGATGCGTTCGGCGTGGGCCGGTGCGCAGACTCCCAGCCACAGCAGGGCGATCAGGGCGACACCGAGGCGAAGGGCAGGGGCGAGGGCGACATTCATGGGCGAGGCTCTTGGCAGGACTCAGTACGGCGACAGGGCGGAGTTGAAGAAGCGGCCGAACCAGCCCATTGCGTTGGACTGCGCCACCGCGCCGCGACCGCCATAGGCGATGCGCGCATCGGCCACGCGGCTGGAGGAAACGGTGTTGTCGGGCGACACGTCGGCGGTGCGCACGATGCCCTGGATCTGCACCAGCTCATCGCCCTGGTTCAGGCGCAGGTTCTTCTGGCCCTGCACCACCAGGTTGCCGTTGGGCAGGCGCTGGATGACGGTGACGGTCACGCTGCCCTGCAGCTTGTTGCTCTGCGCGCTCTGGCCCTTGCCGTCGAAGCTGCGCTCGCCGCTGGCGGTGTTACGCAGGATGTCCTGGCCGTGGTAAGTGACCGGCACGCCCAATATGGTGGGGGTCGCCATGTCGATGTCGCTGTTCTTGCTGATGCCCGTGGTCGCGGTGGTCTGCGCAGTGGTGCTCTCTACCAGGGTGATGGTCAGCAGGTCGCCCACGTCGCGCGCACGGCGATCGCCGTACAGCTGCAAGCCGGGGCCGGTGGCGTAGATCGCACCGGCGGTGGCCTGGGCCGGCGGGGGCATCACCGGCTGCACCGGCGCCATCGCCGGATACGGCTTGATGTCGCCAGCGATCACGCAGCCGCCGAGCAGCGCGCAGGCCGTGGCGGCCAGCGCCAGGCGTAGCGCGGCAGGGCGAGCGTGCAAGTGGAAAGCGAACACATTCATGGGCTTCACGGCGTCGATCAGACGTTGTTGTTGAGGTAACCCAGCATCGAGTCGGTGCTGGAGATGGCCTTGGCATTCATTTCGTAGGCGCGCTGGGTCTCGATCATGCTGACCAGCTCTTCGACCACGTTGACGTTGCTGCCTTCCAGGGCGCCTTGCACGGTGGTGCCCAGTCCGTTGAGGCCGGGCGTTCCGTTCTGTGCCGGGCCGGAGGCCGTGGTTTCCACGTACAGGTTTTCGCCCTTGGCCTGCAGGCCGGCGGGATTGATGAAATCGGTCAGCGTCAGCGAACCGACTTCCAGCACGCCGGTCTGGCCGGCGACCTGCACGGTCACGGTGCCATCGGTGCCGATGGTCAGCGACTCGGCGCCTTCGGGGATCTGGATGCCCGGCTGCACCGGGTAGCCGCTGTTGGTGACGAGCTGGCCCTGGTCGTTGATCTGGAATCCGCCGTCGCGCGTATAGGCCGAGGTGCCGTCGGGCATCTGCACTTCAAAGAATCCGCGGCCGTTGACCATCACGTCCAGCGCGCGGTCGGTCTGCTGCTGGCTGCCCTGTTCGAAGGCCTTGGAGGTGGACACCACGCGCACGCCGGTACCCAGTTGCAGGCCGGAGGGCAGGTTGGTCTGCGCCGAGGTGGCGCCACCGGGCTGGCGGACCTGTTGGTACAGCAGGTCTTCGAAGCTGGCGCGATCGCGCTTGAAGCCGGTGGTGTTGGTATTGGCCAGGTTGTTGGAGATGACCGACATGCGCGTCTGCTGCGCATCCAGTCCGGTCTTGGCGACCCACAAAGCCTGATTCATTGCCGTTCCTCGGTGGTTGCCGGCCGCGATGGCCGCTCACGTCGTGGACGATGCATGTGGCGTGCCAAAAAGGCCGCCGGACTCTTGGCTCCTGCATCGCGGTGCCTCGCCAGGGCGGGAGCGGGGCGCCTTCCTGGCCAAACGCCCTCGACAGTCGGTGTTAGCCGTTCATCCGCAGCAAGGTGTTGGCGGACTGCGCGTTCTCGTCGCCGTGCTTGATCACTTTCACCTGCATTTCGAACTGGCGTTGCAGCTGGATCATCTGCACCAGCGCGCCGGCGGTGTCCACGTTGCTGCCTTCCAGCACGCCGCCGTTGACCGATTTGCCGGTGGCCGCGGCGAACGGCTGGGTCGGATCGGTGTTGCGCATCAGACCGTCGCTGCCGCGTTGCAAGCGCTGCGAGGGTGCCTGCACCACGCGCATGCGGCCGATGATGGCCTGGGTGCTGGCGCTTTCGCCCAGCGGCACGATCGAAATCGTACCGTCGCTGCCGATCTCCATCGCCTGGTGGGGCGGGATCACCATCGGATTGCCGTTGTCGTCCAGCACCGCGCGCCCGCTGGAGGTCACCAACTGTCCGTTCGGCGTGAGCGCCAGTTCGCCGCCGCGCGTATAAGCCTCGCTGCCATCGCCGGCCTGCACCGCCAGCCAGGCATCGGGCTGCAACGAGACATCCAGCGGATTGCCGGTGACCTTCTGCGCGCCCACGCTGGCGTCAAAACCCTGGTCGATGTGCATCGCGTTCACGCGCGAGGGAAAGCCGTCGCCACGGATCGGCATCGCCTGGGTATTGGCCAGCGCCGCCTTGAAGCCGGCGGTGTCCACGTTGGCGAGGTTGTGCGACACCGTGCTCTGCGCCTGCAGCGAGGCGCGGGCGCCGGTCATGGCGACGTAGAGTGCTTTGTCCATGGCGTGCTCCGATCAGGGGTCCCGACGTGCGGGACGCCCGGTCATCAGCGGATGTTGATGACGGTCTGCGTCACCTGGTCCTGGGTGGAGATCATCTGCGCGTTGGCCTGGAAGTTGCGCTGGGCCACGATCATGTTGACGAGCTGCTCGGTCAGATCGACGGTGGACGATTCCAGCGAACCGGCCTCGATCTGGCCGAAATCCGAGGTGTCCGGCGCGCCGGTGCGCGGCGTGCCCGAGGCATAGCTCTCGGCCCACATGGTGTTGCCCTGCTGCTGCAACCCCTGCGGATTGGTGAAGGTGGTCAACGCGACCTGGCCCAGCGCCTGGTCGGCGCCGTTGGAGTAGCGCGCATACACCACGCCGGTGGCGTCGATGCTGATCTCGTTGAGCTTGCCGCTGGCGTAGCCGTCCTGGTGGGTGTCGCGCAGGGCGAACGCCTCGCCGTACTGGGTCGAGCCGGACACGTTCAGTGACATGTTGAGCACGCCGGCGCCGGTGCTGGGCGTGAACGGGTCCATCGCGATCACGCCATTGGCCGGCGTGGTCAGCGCACCGCTGTCGGAAAACTGCAGCGTGGTCGGCGTGCCCACCTGGGTGCCGTCGACGTAGTTGTAGACCTGCCATTCGTTGGGGTTGGCAGTCTTGGTGAAATACGAGGTCTGGGTGTGGCTCACGCCCAGCGAGTCGTACACGTTGATGCCGCCGGTGGAATGGTTGTAGGTGTTGGAATCGGCCGGGTCGAACGGGGTCACCGTCGGTGCGGCGGAATTGCCGGGCAGGGTGAACATCAGGTTCACCGCGGTGGTCTGCTTGGGCGGTGCGTCGGTGGTCAGCAGCTGCAGGTCGCTCAAGCGGCCCACGTCGAAGCCGTTGCCATTGGCGTTGGGCGCAAACACCTGCAGGCGCGCGCCTTCGGGGTTGACCACATAGCCTTCCGGATCGGGCTGGAAGTTGCCGGCGCGGGTATACATGCGCGCACCGTTCATCGACATCGTGAAGAAGCCTTCGCCGGAGATGGCCAGGTCCAGGCTGCGCCCGGTCGGGTCCAGGTTGCCCTGCGAGAACTGCTGGGCCACGTTGCTGACCCGCACGCCGGAACCCACCGCGTTGCGCGACAGGCCGTAGGCGGTGCTCTGGAACATGTCGGCAAACTCGGCGCGCGATTCCTTGTAACCGGTGGTGTTGACGTTGGCGATGTTGTTGGAGGTGACGTTGAGGTCGGCGTTGGCGGCGTTGATGCCGGACAGCGAAGTATTGAAGCCCATGGGAACTCCTGGTGGTTTCGGTTGCCGGCTCAGCTGACGCGGAGCACGTAGTCGATCGGGGCGGTGCCCAGACCCTTGAGGTTGAGGTACAGGCCGTCGGAGCCGATGGTCACGCTCTCCACGGCCGCTTGCACGTAGGTGGAAAGGGTGGTGTCGGCGCCGGTGGAGTCGGTCTGGGTGGCGGTGATGTTGTAGCTGCCGGCGGCCATGCGGTTGCCGTTGGCGTCGGTGCCGTCCCAGGCAAACGGCACTTCGCCGGCCTTGTCGGCCTGCACGCTGATGGTCTTCACTTTCTGGCCGTTGGCGTCGGTGATGTCGAAGTTGACGGTGCCCACGTCGGTCGCGGCGACCACGCCGGTCACGCTGCCGGTGTCTTCCAGGGCGAGCTTGGCCGAGGGCACCAGCACTTGGTGGCCGACCAGCTGGGCGCCGCGCAGGACCTGGTCGCTGCTGAGCGAGCTGGCAAAGCCGTTGACGGTGCTGTTGAGGTCGCCGATGCCCTGCACGGTGGAGAACTGGGCCAGCTGGCCGAGGAACTCGCTGTTTTCCATGGGCTTGAGCGGGTCCTGGTGTTGCAGCTGTTCGGTCATCAGGCGCAGGAAGTCGGCCTGGCCGAGCGCTTCTTCTTTCTTGGTGGCTGCGCTCTGGGTCGTCAGGCCCAGGCTGGCATAGAGATCGGTGTTGATCGAGGTGGTCATGTTCGGATCGTTCCGGAGGCGGGCAGGGGTCAGCGACCCATCGTGAGGGTGGCCAGCGCCAGTTCCTTGGCGGTGTTGAGGACTTCGACGCCGGCTTGGTAATTGCGCGAGGCCGAGATGAGGTTGACCATCTGCGCGACGGGGTCGACGTCCGGGGAGTAGACGTAGCCGTCGCCGTCGGCCAGTGGGTGGCCGGGTTCGTAGCGTTTGATGGGCGGGGCGTCGGTGGTGGTGACTTCTTTGACGCGTACGCCCGTCAGGGTGGGGTCCTGGGCGTTGGGCTGGGCCTGGAAGATCGGTTCGAGCGGTTTGTAGGCGGCGTCGGCCGAGCCGGCGACGGAGTCGGCGTTGGCCAGGTTGGAGGCGATGGTGCTCAGGCGCACGGACTGCGCCTGGAGGGCGGAGCCGGCGACGTCGAAAATGGGCAGGTTGCTCATGGCGTCGCTCCGTTATTGGCCGGTGATGGCGGTGAGCATGGAGCGCACCTTGGATTCGATGAAGCTCAGCGAGGCGCGGTATTCCAGTGCGGCGCGGCCGTAGGCGGCGCGCTCGGCATCGGGGTCGACGGTGTTGCCGTCGAGGCTGGGCTGGTCGGCTTGGCGGGTGATCTGGAAGGGGTTCAGGCCGGCTTCGGTGCCGGTGGCGAGGTGTTGTTCGCTGGTGGTGGCCAGGCCTGAGCCGAGGCCTTCGCGGGCGTTGCCGGCGGCTTTGAGGGCGGCGTCGAAGTTCAGGTCGGTGGCTTTGTAGCCGGGGGTGTCGACGTTGCTCAGGTTGCTGGCAATGAGCTGCATGCGCTGTTCGCGCAAGGGCAGTGCGTCGGCATGGACGCCCAGGTAGTTGGCAATCGAGTTGGACACGGCCGGCTCCGGCACTGGGTTGCCCATCCACAGGCAAGGTTTGTGCCAAAGCAGGGGGCGATGCTGGGTGGGGCGGGCGCGCGACCGGCGGCAAGCGCTTCGGTTATGCGGGGGGGCTGACGGTGGGGGAGCTCGGTTATGCGAGGGGCTGGTGGTGGGGGAGCTCGGTTATGCGAGGGGCTGGTGGTGGGGG
>DASWQJ010000309.1:0-10164 GCA_036403795.1 Stenotrophomonas sp. | reverse complement strand
ACGATGCCGAAGCGGAAGAGGAAGCCGAAGAAGAAGACGGCGCCGAAGAGGAAACCGGGCCGGTCGGCCCGGATCCGGTCGAAGTCGCCACCCGCATGGGCGTGCTGACCGAGGAGCTGGCCAAGTTCAAGAAGGCGCACGCCAAGCATGGTGCCGCGCACAAGACCGTGACCAAGGCGCGCGAAGACATCGCCGCCGTGTTCGTGACCTTGAAGCTGCCGCTGCCGCTGACCGACGTGCTGGTGCGCCAGCTGCGGGAAGTGCAGAACGCCATCAAGGACCACGAGCGTCGCGTGCTGCACCTGTCCACCAACGTGGCCAAGATGCCGCGCAAGGACTTCATCCGTTCGTGGGAAGGCAACCAGACCAACCTGGAATGGGTGGACGATGCACTGAAGCGCAAGCAGAAGTGGTCTTCGGCCCTGCGTGACGTCAAGGACCAGATCGTGGCCGAGCAGCAGGCCACCATGGACCTGGAGCAGGCCAACTACCTGACCCTGGCCGAGATCAAGGAAATCAGCCGCGCGATGGCCTATGGCGAGGCCAAGGCCCGCAAGGCCAAGAAGGAAATGGTCGAGGCCAACCTGCGCCTGGTGATCTCGATCGCCAAGAAGTACACCAACCGCGGCCTGCAGTTCCTGGATCTGATCCAGGAGGGCAACATCGGTTTGATGAAGGCGGTCGACAAGTTCGAATACCGTCGCGGTTACAAGTTCTCGACGTATGCGACGTGGTGGATCCGCCAGGCGATCACGCGTTCGATCGCCGACCAGGCGCGCACCATCCGTATCCCGGTGCACATGATCGAGACGATCAACAAGCTCAACCGCATTTCCCGCCAGATGCTGCAGCAGTTTGGTCGTGAGGCCACGCCTGAAGAGCTGGCCAAGGAAATGGACATGCCTGAGGACAAGATCCGCAAGGTGATGAAGATCGCGAAGGAACCGATCTCGATGGAGACGCCCATCGGTGACGATGAGGATTCGCATCTGGGCGATTTCATCGAGGACACCAATGTGGAGTCCCCGATCGAGAACACGACCAACATCAACTTGTCGGAGACGGTGCGCGATGTGTTGGCGGGCCTGACGCCGAGGGAGGCGAAGGTGCTTCGCATGCGCTTCGGCATCGACATGAATACCGATCACACCCTGGAAGAAGTGGGCAAGCAGTTCGACGTGACGCGTGAGCGTATTCGTCAGATCGAGGCGAAGGCGCTGCGCAAGCTGCGTCATCCGAGCCGGTCGGAGCAGCTGCGGTCGTTCCTTGATATTGATTGATTCAGTGCAGTTCAATTGATCGACAAAGGCCCCGCATCGCGGGGCCTTTTGTTTTGCAGGGCCAACCAGGAGCGAATGTCCGTGCGGCCCCACTCCGTGGATTCCAGGTAGCCGAAATGCTCAGCGAACGAGCAAGGCGGCCGTCTCGCGCAGTCGTTGACGCAGGCGTGAGGGATCGAAGGCCAATTTTTGGACGCCCCAGCGGCGCTGTATGGGTTGGTTGCACTGGTTGGAAGGGTGGGCCCGCGCCGTGGCAAGTTGGACTACCTCCGCCAGTACCGCAGAGGCCGGCACGACGCCCAGCAGCAAAACCGATTCCAATGTGGCGCCCAGATCACGAACGCCAGGGAGCGACATCTGCGCCAAATCCTTTCTCAGGGATCCCAATTCCGGCGCAGAAAGCCACCCGGCGACAGCGGCCTCTGCCGCGCGGTCGTGGGGCCCCTCAAACGCGCGGGCCAGAGCGCTGGTGAGCTCGGACATGGTGGATGGCTTCCTGAATGTTGATCCGAAGCATGTTCGGATTATGCCCGATGGCCGTACGAGCCGCCTCAACGGCCAACCGCTCGAGTACGTCCGGATCCAGGAGGCCAGCCGCGGCCAATCCAATGACATCCTCTTGGTCGTGGGGAGCCCAGCGGGCCATTTTGCTGATCGCAAGATCTTCCGGCGACAGGACGTAGACCTCCAGCTTTCCCTTGCCACCCATCTCGTCACCAAGCCGGCGGGAACGCGCCACGTAGTCCTCGTGCATGAGTGCGAAGACAGGCGTGTAGTTGCGGTCGATATGGACCGCGCCTCTTTTTCCATCCGCATCGTCGTAAACCATGATGTCGTCGATCGGCAGGAAGTTTCGATAACCGGTGCCCACCAGGCTGAACTCGGCATCGACATCGGTCGTCACGCGGTTTCCGATCCAGTAGTGGACAGCAACGCCGCCAGCGAGGAACGCCTTGATGGGTTCCTTCAGGGTAGGCAATTGGTCGGCTTGCGCGTCGAAGAGCCGACGTACGGCATGGATCAGAGGAGAGTCGGTGGTAGGCATGTCAGAAGCCGTCGCCTGTGTAGCACTGAGTCTAAGCCGCAACGGCGACCGAAATGAAGCGCATGCGCCCAGGTTTCAATTTCCCAAGGCGACGCCATCAACCACGAGTCCGAAGGGACCTTTCGCTGGCATGCCGTACTCCTAATCGCTCAGCACCCGTGCAATCGTCTGCTCGAGCAACACGCGCAGCGTGTCGGGCGCCAACGCCGGATCACGCACGGCGCGCATCGCCAGGCCTTCGACGACCACGCGCAGCAGCAGGGTGCGTTGTTGCAGCGAGGCTTCATCGATCGTCGCGCCGCGCGCTGTGTCGTAGCGGCGTAGCCAGTCATGGACGGTGGCGGTGGTGAGTTGGTCATGGCGGCGCAGCACGGTGGCGACGAGCGGGTCGCGTTGGGCTTCGGCGGTGATTTCCGCGTACAGGGCGACGCTGGCGATGGCGGTGTTGTCGTTGCCGATGGATTCGCCTCGGGCCCATTGCTGGTAGCAGGCCAACAGGCCATCGACCATGCCGGGGGAGGCGGGGGTGTGGCTGAGCGAATGCTGGTCTTCGGCGAGTTGACGCTCGATGAGGGCGAGGATCATCGCGCGCTTGTTGTCGAAGTAGCGATACATCAGGCCTTGGCTGATGCCGGCTTCGGTGGCGATGTCGCTGATGGAGGCGGCGTGGAATCCGCTGGCGATGAAGCGTCGTTGGGCAGCATCGAGGATGCGTCGGCGCTGGGCATCGGCGCGGGCTTCCAGGGGAGTGCCGGGCGTGCTGCCGGCAAGGGGGGCGTTGGGATCTGGGGGCGTCATGGCACGGCCGCGGGTGGCTTCAGCGCGCGATGGTAGTGCATCGGGATCGAGAATGAACGGTCATTCACCTGTCATCCGGGGTGCGCAGACTGCGGCGGCGCTTCACCCCCCCTCCTCACGAATGACCGCCATGCGCCCCCTCTCTCCTTGTGTCGCCCTGCGTCAGCAGGTGCTAGCTGTGTCGATCGCCGCCCTCTTGCCGTCGCTGGCCCTCGCCGACGTGTCGGCGTCTGCCGAAGCGCTGGCACCGGCAGCCGTCGTGTCGGCGTCCGCCGAGGGGCTGGCATCCGCCGCCGCGGCGCCGGAGCCTGCAGGTGCGCCGGTGGGTGTGCCGGCAGGCGCGCCGATCGGCGAGCCCGGCGGCGAACCCTCCGCCCGCGCCATCGTGGCGCTGGACCAGGTGGTCGTGACCGCGCAGAAGCGCGCCACCAACCTGCAGGAAACCCCGATCTCGGTCTCGGTGATCGATGCCGAAGCCTTGAAGGATCGCAGCGTGATCTCGCTGGCCAGCTTTGCCGACGGCTCGGTGCCGTCGCTGCGAGTGACGCCGTTTGCCACGCGCAGCTCGGCGTTGAACATCGGCATCCGCGGCATCGGCGCGTCGGGCGATGCTAACCAGCCGGCGCGCGATGCGGGCGTGGGCGTGTACGTGGACGGCGTGTTCCTGGGGCGCTCGCAAGGCCTGGGCAGCATGCTGTACGACGTGGAGCGCATCGAGGTGCTGAAGGGCCCGCAGGGCACGCTGTTCGGCCGCAACACCGAGGGCGGTGCGATCAGCATCGTGACCAAGCAGCCGACCGGCGAGTTTGGCGGCACGGTCAATGCGGGCGTATCCAACTACAGCGGCTACAACAGCGGCCTGCACCTGGACCTGCCCAAGCTGGGCGATGTGAGCTTCAAGATCGATGCGGTGCAGGCCAAGCGCGACGGCACCACCGACAATGCGATGCGCGGCGAGCGCGACTTCAACAGCTACGACAAGCGCGGCGCACGACTCACCGCCCTGTGGCAGCCGAGCGATGACTTCTCGGCGTTGTATGCGTTTGATCGCTCCTACGATGCGACTACGCCGTACCACACGCAGGTGCTGGTGCCCGGCGCCTACCTGAGCCCGTTGCAGAAAGCGGGCGCCAGCGAAGATCGCCGCGACAGCTCGATCCTGGGCGGCCCGCAGGAAGACAACATCGGCCGCACCAGTGGCCACCTGCTCAACCTGAGCTGGACGTTGAGCGACAACCTGCAGCTGAAATCGATCAGCTCGTATCGCGAGCTCACCCAGGGCCAGTTCGACATGGGCCTGGTGGATGCGATCTCCGCCTATGGCGGTGCCGGCACGCCGTTCGGCCGCTACAGTCTGGCGCAGGTGTACCAGCACCAGTACAGCCAGGAATTCCAGCTGATCGGCAACACCTCGCAAGTGCAGTACCTGATTGGCGCGTTCTATTACCACGAGACCGCCGGCGACAATGCGCAGACGCCCAACATGCTGGTGTGGGGCCCGGGCGGCAACAGCTACACGCTCAACCCGGCCACCAACCCGCTCAACCTGGCCAACGTGCGCATCGACCGCGCCAGCAAGGCGTGGACCGACAGCCTGGGCCTTTTCGGCCAGGCCACGTGGACGCCGGCCTCGCTGGAAAACCTGCACCTGACGGCCGGCGGCCGCTACACGCGCGACGACAAGAACGGCAGCCTGTACATCGTCAACGGGCTAGCCACCGAGCTGACGTTTGACGATTCGTGGGGCCGCTTCGACCCGATGGTCAACATCGCCTATGACGTGGGCGACAGCAGCATGGTGTATGCCAAGTACAGCACCGGCTTCAAGGCAGGCGGCGCGAACTCACGCTCCACCACGTACACCGCCTTCGACCCGGAAGAAGTGACCGCGTTCGAGCTGGGTTTCAAGTCGCAGTTCTGGGACAACCGTGGCCGCCTGAACCTGGCGCTGTTCGACTCGAAGATCGAACACAAGCAGATGGACTTCACCCTGCCGTTCGACCCCAACAGCGGCGAGACGCGCACCACCATGGTCACCACCAACGCGACCAGCGACGGCAAGTCGCGCGGCGCCGAGCTGGAATTGAACCTGATGCCGGTGGACAACCTCACGCTGGGCTTTACCCACGCCTATACCGACATCGACTCGCTGACTGCCAACGACCCGTTTGGTGCGGGCATCGAAGTCACCGTGCAGCCGCTGCTGGCGCCAAAGAACGCGAGCAGCCTGTCGGTGGATTACCTGGTGCCGTTCGCGAACTTCTCGGCGCTCAAATTCCATGTGGATGGCAACTGGTCCGACGGTTTCTACACCAGCGAATACGACCAGACCCAGACCGACAGCTCGTTCGTGGTGAACGCGCGCATTGCCCTGGTGGACCTGCCGCTGGATGGCAACGGCGCGTCGATGGATATCTCGCTGTGGTCGCGCAACCTGCTGGATGAGGAACACCTGTTCTACAAACTCAACAACGCCGCGCTGGGCCAGACCGGCATCTTCAATGACCCGCGCACCTTTGGCCTGGATGTGGCCGTGCACTTTTGAACCCCTGGAGCCGACTGATGAAGATCAAGAACCAAGAACTTGCCCTGGCCTTGGCGCTGGCATTGCCCGTGCTGGGCGGCTGCGCTGGACAGCAGGTGGCCGACCAGCCTGCTGCGCCGAGCAGCGTGACTACTGCGGCCACGACGGCCACCGCCGCTACCGACGCCACCGCAGTGAAGCCGGCCGCGCGCGGCAACGTGCAGCCGACCGCCGATGACGCCCAGCGCGTGATCGCCCTGCAGGGTGCGTGGAATGTGCGCAGCTTTGCCGGGTTGCAGGGCGCGAACGGCCCGATTCCCGCGGCGGCCTTCGTGCGCACCGCCGACCTGGGCCGGCTGACGCCCGCCGACCGAGATGCGCTGGCGGCGGCCGGCGTCAAGCTGGACATCGACCTGCGCACGGGCGACGAGCAGGCGCAGTCGCCGGACCTGCTGGCGAAGGATGCGCGCTTTGGCTACGAGCGCATCTCGCTGATGGGCACGGAAAAGATGGACCTGCAGAAGATGATGACGACCTTTCCCGATTCGCTGGGCGAGGCGTACGTGCAGTGGCTGGGGCACAGCCAGCCGCAGTTCAAGCAGGTGTTCCAGAGCATTGCCGCCCAGCAGGACGGCACGGTGCTGTTCCACTGCACGGCCGGCAAGGACCGCACGGGGATCATCTCGGGCTTGCTGCTGGACCTGGCAGGCGTGCCGAAGGCGGAGATCGTGCACAACTACGCGATCTCGGCGCACTACCTGGAAGGGCAGCCGAAGGACAGCGCGATGAACGCGCAGATCATGGCGCTGATCCAGCAGAACCCGGAGATCGGCAAGAAGATGGCGGGAATGGCCGGGACGGCGCCGGAGAACATGGAGGTGTTCATCGGGGAGCTGCACCGCACTTATGGCGGGGCCGAGGGGTATTTGAAGGCGATCGGGTTGAGCGAGGGGGAGATCCGGAGCTTGAAGGTGCGGTTGGGGCAGGCGGGATGAGGGGTGGGATAGGGTTTGGTTGATTGCTGCGGGCGGAATTGCCGTGGCATTGGGAGCCCTGCGAAAGCGGGGCTTCTGTTTGGGTGGAAGCGGGGGATCGCGCGCTGGGTGGGGAGCCGTGGGGCGGGCTGAGACGTTAAACTTGTCGGGTTGCGGCGCAAGGCCGTGGCCTCGGCGGGCCTATAGCTCAACGGTTAGAGCAGGGGACTCATAATCCCTTGGTTCCAGGTTCGAATCCTGGTGGGCCCACCAAAATGAAGTCGTAACCAGGCCAGTTGTGTGGGCGAAAGCATAAGTTGGCCGTTTTGGCCAACTTTTGCTGAAGCGTAAAGCATAAATTGGCCGGTTTGAGGCTTCTGCAAGCCGGTCGACCTAAGCGATTCAATGACTTATCTGCCGCAAGTGGTGATTTTGCCAAGTGCGGCCAACTTATGCTGGAGTGCCCGAGTACCGGCTATGCGAAAGTTGGGTTCTAAGGGATCCAAGTGATGATGGTGGTGCTGCTGGTCGGCCTGCGACGACAGGCCTAGAAGGTGCACTAAACGACGGGCTATGCGCAGTAAATTTCGAGAAGCAGTACGCACTAAACGGCTGACGACTGTCTACAAAACCCTGGGCGATTCACTGCTTTTCTATGGAAGCCGGGTACCAGCAGAGTTCTGTCGACACGCTTGGACATGGAGGCGTGAGGTTCAAAGGTTAGGCACGTCAAACTGGGAGGCAACGCACATGTCTGTTCCACATCCGGATCCGGTCAACGGCCGCAACAGATGCATCGAACTTATGCTCTCCCGGCATGCGGAATCACTCGATATCGCGCGCACGCTGGCCGCGATGGGTGAAGGCTTCATAGCCGGTTTGGACATCCGCGAGAATGATCCGCACCGGCTCATTTCTACCTGCCTTCTCATTCGACAGATTTCGTGCCTTCGATCGCTGTGTCTGCTCGCAGTCAACGGCTTCTATACCGAAGCGATCGGCCACCAGCGAGGCTTGATGGAAGCACTGACGCGTATCACGGCGCTCGCTGAGAGGCCGGACCTGCTCCAGGACTATCTCGCGCAGGATGCTCTGAACAGTGACAGGCTGCTCAACGACATCCTGAGCTTTCGTAGCGATTGGACACCGGACATACCTCGGGAGCCCTCGGACGAGGAGTTGCGGGAGCTGATAGCGGAGAACCAAGCCTTGCTGGAACAGTTACGGAGCACGAATGGGCGCAAGGCGCGTGACGTAAAGACGTTCGACTGGGCACAAACCGGCGGGGTGGCACACTTACTTCTTGGCCGGTTCGTCATTGCCTCCGAGTCGCTGCACTTCTCGCCCAAGTCGTTCGAACACCTGTTGGTAACAGATGGCGATCAGCTCAAAGCCGTCCGCATCGGTCCCGAGGACGAAGACCTCGACGAACTACTTCTTAGCTCATGCAAGTACGTCTTTGTAGGGATCCAAAGCCTCTCAAGTATCTTGGCGGTCGCCGTTCCAGACGACATCGACGCGCTATACCGCCGCTACGAGACGTTCTACGAACGAAGGGCGAATGAGGCCCTCGACGTCACGCGCGCCAAATAGACTGCGGCGTTGCCGGCCGCCGCGGTATCTGCTACTGGCAGGCCGGAACCACGGTTTCCTTATCCGAATTCTCACCAGAGCCGAATACCGATGCCTTCAGTCCGTGTAACAGAAGACAACCCGGCGTTGGCAATGCTGCGTCGATCCTGGGCCACCGCCATTTACTCTGACGAGGACGGTCTAGGGCCCATGGGGTCGCTGCACGAAGCAGGAGACGCCTTGGTCGCTCTCGCCCAGTTGGAGGAAGACGGCCCTACCGTCCTAGGCAGCGGCGTCATGATCGGTCCGGGGTTGGTGGTGGCGGCCACCCATGTGCTGGACGAGTTCTCCGCGAGGAACGCCTCTCCGCTGCTACTGACGTTCCTACCCGATGGCGCGCGCGCCTGGCTCGCGCGCGAAAGCTCGGCGGTGTCAGGGCCGAGCGTTTTCGGAGGGGATCGCCGGCTGGTTTCGGACGTTACCCTGCTGAGCTGCACCCTCAACTCCGAGGCGCACGCGCACCATCCTCTGACGCTAGCGCCACTACAGATCTCGCTACCCTTGGTTGGCGAGCGCCTTTGGGCGTTCGGCTACCGCCAAGGCGCGCTGCAAGACGTTGCGGCGCTGATCACCCCACTGGTGACGTCCGGGCTGGTGACGGCGGCGTTCCCGCAAGGCCGCGGGGAACGCATGCCGTCCGCGTGCATTGAGGTGGCGATGGATGCCAAGGGTGGCATGAGCGGTGGCCCGGTGGTCAACGCCAACGGAGACTTGGTGGGCATCGTATCCTCGTCGATCGAAGGCGGGCCGTCCTACGTCACCCTAATCTGGGAGGCGCTTCGCCTGTCAATCCGCAGCAGGCTGCCGTCGCTGATGTGCCGGGATATCGACCTACTCGCCGCACAGAGACTTGGGCTGGTGAAGCTCAAGGGGCAAGTCAGGCTGCGCAGGAACGGCGACGTTACGATCACGCTACCTGAGCCCGAGTTCGAACTAGTTTCCGCCTCGGTAGATCCCGCAGCGATGATGCCCTTGGGTGCGTTGTCGGTCAAACCTATGATGGCAGTTGCCAAGAGTCTGAATGCTGTTGAGTAGTCAGAGTGGATATCGCGCACCATCGCTGCTTGGGCAAGCATCTTGGTCGTTCCAACACCAGGCGCACCCTCACTCCCGGTCAGCTCGTTGGCCCACTTGATCCAGCGCCGCCGGTCTTAGCCGCATGGAGGCTAAAGGGGCCTGGACATTCGGGCCTCGGAGAAGCGTCGGAGGTAACCTAGCGATGTCAGCTTCTGGCCGCAGGACGCCATGGGACCCGAAGCGGTCGGTTACTGTCACCGGTTGTTGAACAAATCCACTGCGATCCATCGCTACCCGCGCTCATGCTGCCCACTTCCTGCCGCGCAGCGCGTACTCAACGGCAAGGTCATAGACGTTGTCGCACTTCTGCTTGAAGGTGGTACGGTCATAGCTTTCCGGCAAGTCCGCATCAAGCACGCGTTCGATTTCCGCGCGCACCTGCTTCTGCGTCTGCGCGCTCTGGTGCCAGTTCTGAATCAGCACCTTGGGCTGCTCCTCCACCAGGCGCTTCAGCAGGTGCTTGGCGGCCAGCTTCACGCGCTGGGTCTCTTCCTGCGTCAGTGACTCCTTATTCAGCAGATCGAACAGCTCCAACTCGTCCTCGGTCAGGCCTTCGCGGATGTGTCGCTCGGCCTCTTCCTTCAGCTCCTGGGCATAGGCGGTCAGCTCGTCGTAGTAGTTCTCAGTGGACGTGGCGCCGGAGTTGTAGGCGTCGATCACATTCTGCAGCCGCTGGATGAAGCCCACCCGCGTGCTGTTCTGCGCCAGCATCTCGGCCAGCTTTCGCTGCAGAAAGGCCTGCAGGTCGGCGATCTGGATGTTCTTGAAAGGCGCCTGCTGGAACTCCTCGCGCAGCTTCTCAACGTTCACCTTGCTGAGGTCCCAGGCCTTGCC
>DASWQJ010000308.1:0-25834 GCA_036403795.1 Stenotrophomonas sp. | reverse complement strand
GCCGGTGAGGTCCACTTGCTTGCCGTCGGTGTCCTTGGCCACGGTGATGGCGCGGCTGGTCGGATCCTGCTGGACCAGGCCGATGGTGCCGTTGCTGATCTGGTCGCCCAGGTTGGTCACGCGGTTGTCGACGTTGGTCACGCGACCATCGACGGCGGTGATCGCATCCCCGACGTTGTTGTAGGTGTCACCTTCGACGATGTAAGTCGGGCCGGTGATCGAACCATCCGGGTTGACGGTCGTGCCGCCGCCCAGCGAATCGGTCACCTTCTTCAGCTGCGAGACGTTGACCGCATCGTTATCGGCCTTGCCCTTGTCCACGCCGGCCAGTACGCGGTCGCCCGCGGTGCCGGTGAAGTTCACTTGCTTGCCGTTGGTGTCCTTGGCCACGGTGATGGCGCGGGTCGCCGGATCCTGCTGGACCAGGCCGATGGTGCCGTTGGTGATCTGGTCGCCCAGGTTGGTCACGCGGCTGTCGACGTTGGTCACGCGACCATCGACCGTGGTGACACGGTTGTCGACGTTGGTGACGCGATCGTCCACGTTGGTAACGCGGTTGTCGAGCTGGTCGACGGCCTGGTTGGTGGCGTTGAGCTGCGAACCATTGATCGCGTCGGTGCTGGTGGCGCCAAGGCGGCCGGCGGCGACGTTGGTCACGGTGCGCTCGGCGCCGGCGGCACCAACACTGACGGTGCTGCCCGGGGCGGTGCCGGCAAAGCTATAAGTGGTGCCCGCGATCGTGCCCGAAGCGGTGCCCACGGCTGCGGACGTGGTGGAAGCGGCGCCCAGTGCCACTGCGCCGGCCTGGCCGGCGGTCGCGCCGTTGCCGACCGCCACGCTGTTGGCCGCCGAGGCGGTGGCGAGCGGGCCGACGGCCACGCTGTCCAGGCCCGTGGCCGAGGCGTCGGCCTTGGTCGAGCGGGCGCGGAAGTACTTGATGCCCTTGCCGCCGTTGACGATTCCGTCCATCGCGCTGCCGGCGTCGTTGTAGATGTCGCCGTTGATGTTGTAGGTCGGCTTGCTCACGCCGCCGGTGGCCGGGTTGTAGGTGGCGCCGCCGCCCAGGCCGGCAGCCGTGTCGGCGCCCTGCTTGTCGACGCGCTTGTCCAACGCGCTCACTTCGGTGTTGGTCGCGTTGAGCTGGCTGCCATTGACCGCGTCGGTGCTGGTCGTGCTGACACGGCCGGCGGCGACGTTGGTGATGGTGCGCTCATTGCCCACCGTACCGACGGACACGGTGCTACCCGGCGCGGTGCCGGCATAGTTGTAGGAAGTGCCGGCGATGTCGCCGGAGGCAGTGCCCACGGCTGCGGCGGTCGCCGAATTGGCGCCCAACGCGACGGAGTCGACATGGTTGGCGAGGGCCAGGCTGCCCAGCGCGGTCGAACTGGCCGCCGTGCCCTCGGCATCGCGGCCCAAGGCGACCGACTGGAAGGCCTGGGACTCGGCACCGACGCCCAGGGCGGTCGACATGCTGCCGGTCGCCTTGGCCGAGACACCGAAGGCGGAATCCGCCTGTCCTGATGCCTTGGTGTTGTTGCCGATGGCTACTGTGTCGTCAGCCGAGGCCAATGCCCGCGCGTGGAAGCTGCCATCCATGCCGATGGCGATCGCGCCTCGGCCATCCGCCGTGGCGGCACCTATCGCCAGCGCACCATTGGCGTTGGAAGCCGTTGCACCGGTGCCGATGGCGATGGCCGTCTGGCCGATGCCGGAGGAACCGTTCGTCGCCTGTGAACCGGTACCGATGGCGATGTTGGTGCTGCCTGCCGCTACCCCCTCGTCCAGTGAACCTGCCCAGGCGGTGGCGGAGAACATCGCCATCGCACCGGCCAGCACCAAGCCGCCGGTACGGCCGACCTGGACGGTTTTCGTCTTGCCGGCGGAATCGCTCTTGGCAAATTCCGATGCCACTACCAAGGCCTGTTCTTTTCGGCTCCAGACCAGTCGATAAATCTTGTTCATTGCGCACCTGATGTGTTGAAGGAGGGCGCATGATCAAGATCACACCAGCAATCGAATATTTGAATTATCTAACGCGTTTTCGATAGGCAATGCTTAACTCGGCGGGTCGTTCAAGTTTGCGAGATCGGTGTGGCTTTAACTATTGGACACACACCAGTTAACTTGTTGATTATAAAACACTTGTTACTGTATATCTCTCGGTTTCACATAGGACAACGACGTCATCTCGGCGGTGCAATTCGCGAATTTTCCTACGTGCTAAAAAACGAAGCTTTAACTTGTAGTTAACCAAGTTAAGCCTCAAACCAGCAGGAAACGTTTCCAGTAAGTAGAAAATTCCTATCCTCCTGCTCGCACTTCAGCGAAGTGCGCAAAGTGTCCGCAGTAAAACGCTGTACCAGAAACGCCCGGCATGGCAGCCACCGGTAGTCGGCTTCCCCGAGGGGGCGAGCGTATTCGCCCGCCTTCCCTCCCTGACGGCTGGCTTCAACGCACGCCTTCAATCACATAGCCGGCGAAGCGCCACTGCCCGTCCTCATCCAACCGGAAGGACACCAGCTCGTGCGCGCGGCGGTTGCCAGCGAACGTCGTGCCGAAGTCGACGCTGCCGTAGCGGCCCGGCTTCACCGTGCCCTGCGCTGAACCCACATCGCGCAAGGTGATCCCCGTCCACTGCCGCTGCAGGGGCTGGCCGAACGGCTTGCGCGCTTGGGCCACCGAGGCAACGAACTGTTGCTGCTGCAGCGCCCCGCGTGTCACCGCGCTGGCGCTCTGCCACAGCTGCGCGGCCTGTCCGGCGTCGACTGCCTGGGCCACGGTGAGCGCGGCATCGCGCAGTGCGTTGGGCGCGATGTCCGTGCGCGGCGGCGCGTTGTTCTGTGCACCGGCCAGCGGCGCGAGCCACAAGGCGCCCAACAGCATCCATCCCATCTGCTTCATTGCGATCTCCTGATTCGTGGTGTGGAGAACCTGATTGCAGGTCCTGCGCTATTTACCGCTACGGCAGGAATTTGGTCTGCGTCTTTTTTGCACGCATTGCGCCGGGCCGCGCGCCGGCGGCCTGCACGGCCACCCATTGCGCGCAGTGGTCCGACTTGCAAGACAAGGTTTGCGCGCGCCAGCCCGTATCGGCCCGCAGTAGTCCCACGCACCACGGCGGCGGCGGTCGGAAGTTTCGTGGCGTTATTCCGATGTGTGGTCATCGCGCTCACCACTGAAGGCCGGCGCCGACGGCAAAGCCGAAGTCGCTGGTCGTGTTGCTGGTCACCTGGGCCTTGTAGAGGTAGCGACCGTCATCCGAGACCCCGGACATGCCTACCGCCATGCCGACTTCGCCCTGGTAGCCGCCCATGCCGACCGCCAGCATGTGCCGGCCGGCGCTGGTGGCCTGCGGCATCCCGGACATCGCCATCGCCGAGGCGGTGCCGCCGCGCGACTCGCGACGCAGGTCCCACATGTCGCCGTGCAGGTCGCCGGCAACTTGCTGCAATTGGCCCAGGTTGACCGCGTCGTTCGCCGCGGTGCCGGGGCCGACGTTGTGCAGCGTGGCCGGGTTGCCGCCGGGGTTCAGAGTGAGGCTTTCCGGATTGGCGCTACCGTCGGCATTGCTGTCGTAGTGCAGCCCTCCGGCCTGGCTGGCCTTGAGCTGCGCGACGTTGACCGCATCGGTGTCGCCGACGCCGGCGGCGAGGTTGCTGACCGTTCGCTCGCGGCCGGCGCTGCCCACCGACACCGTGTCGGTCGCGCTGGCGACCGAACCGGCGCCCAATGCCACGCTGTTGGCGCCGCTGACCACCGCATTGGCGCCGATGGCCACCGCGTTCTCGCCGCTGGCCGCGCTATCGCTACCCACCGCCAGGCTGTTGGCACCCGAGGCAATCGCACCGATGCCGCCCGCCGAAGCGCGGCGACCGGTCACCGTGGGCACGCCGGCGGTATCCTGGCTGACCCGGAACATGCCTTCCGCACCCTGCTGCAGATTCCTGACATTGATCACCGCACCGCCTACTTCGGTGATGCGTGCATCGGTATAGCTGTTGGACTGATTGACCGCCGAATCCACGCCGGCCTGCAGCTGGCCGACGTTCACCGCGTCGGTGAATGCACTGCCGGCGGCCACGCCGCTGATCGTGCGTCCGCCGATATTGGCTTCGCCGGTGGAGGTGCTGCTGCCGACGTAGGCGGCCTGGTAGTTCGACTGCGCGCCTACCGTGGTCTGCGAGCCGGCGCCCAAGGCGACACTGTTTGCGTGCTGTGCATTGGCGCCGTCGCCGACCGCCACGCTGCCCGTCATCGTCGCTGCGGCCGACGGACCGATCGCCACGCTTTCCGCGCCAGTGGCGACTGAATCTGGCGCACTTGAGTTCGCATGGAAGTAGCGGATGCCGCCGCCGGTGTTGATATCGCTGATCGTGGTGGCGAGTTGATCCACGCTCTGGTTGGTCGCGTAGAGTTGGCTGCCATTGACCGCATCGGTGCTGGTGGGCTCCAGGCGACCGGCGGCAACATGGGTGATGGTGCGCTCGGCACCTGCGCTGCCGACGCTGACGGTACTGGCAGGCGCGGTGCCTGCGAACCCATAGGACGTGCCGGCGATGGTCGTTCCCGTGGTGGCGACTGCCACCTCCGTTACCGACCCCGCCCCCAGTGCCACCGACCCGATTTCGGTGGCCTGGGCGCCGTAGCCCAGTGCGGTGGCCTGGGTCACCGGTGCCGATGACATCGAGCCCACGGCTACCGAACCCGTCTGCTCCGCCACTCCGCCGCTGGCCTGTGCACCAGCAACGGCGCCGTGTCCGACCGCGATGGCGTCCTCGCCTTCAGTCAGCGCCTCCGGCCCCATCGCGGTGCTGTTCACGCCTACTGCAACGGCGGGCGACAACGTCGAATTGGAGACGAAATATTTGACGCCCATGCCAGTAGCGAGGGTGTTCAGCGTCGTGTCGATCTGTTCGATGGCATCGCCGACGTTGTGGTAGTTGTTGCTGGTGACCTGGTAGGTCGGCGCAGCCAGTGTTCCGTCGGGGTTGATGGCTGCCCCGCCGCCGAAGATGTCGGCGATGCTGGCGTTGGCAGCGTGCAACTGGCTACCGTTGATCGCCTCGGTGGACACCGCGCTGATCGCGCCATCGCTGAGGCCGGTGAGCGTTCGCGTGCCCACGGTACCGGCGAGGTTGACGATGGTGCCGTCGGTGGCCGCGGCCACGGTGATGTCGCGGGTAGCGGAATTCTGCTGCACCAGGCCGATCTGTCCGCTGTTGATCTGGTCGCCTAGGTTGGTGATCGCGGTGGTATTGGTCGTGGTCCGGCCATCGAGGTTGGTGATGGCATCGCCCACGTTGTTTACCGTGCCGCCGCCGACGTTGTAGGTCGGCGCGACCAGCGTGCCGGTCGCCGGATCGTAGGTGGCGCCACCGCCGAGACTGATCGCGATGTCGCCTCCCACGGTATCGACCCGGGTATCGATCGCGGTCACTTCCTGGTTGGTGGCGTAAAGCTGGCTGCCGTTGACCGCATCGGTGCTGCCGGCGTCGAGGCGGCCGGCGGCGACGTGGGTGATCGTGCGCTCGGCACCGGCATTGCCCACGCTGACCGTGCTGGCCGGCGTGGTGCCGGCGAAACTGTAGTTCGTGCCGGCGATCGTGGCGCTCGCCGTTCCCACCGCGGTCGCCGTCACCGAGCCGGCACCCAGGGCCACCGCGCCCGCTTGGCCGGCCGACGCACCATGACCCATCGCCACACCATCGACCGCATCGGCGACCGCAGTAGGGCCGATGGCGATGCTGTCCAGCCCCCCCGCTGTCGCGTCGGCCAACACGGAATTGGCTCGGAAATACTTGCTGGTGGCGCCGCCATTGGCCAGGTTGCTGATCGCATCGCCCACGTTGTTGTAGGTGCTGCCGCCCACGCTGTAGGTCGGTGCATTCACCGTGCCCGTCGCCGGGTCATACGTCGAGCCACCGCCCAGGTTCGTCGCCGTGCTGCCGCCCAGGGCGTCGGTGCGGGTATCCAGGTCGGTGACCGCGGTATTTGTGGCGAACAGTTGGCTACCGTTGACGGCGTCGGTGCTGGTGCCGGAGAGGCGCCCTGCGGCGACCTGGGTGATGGTGCGCTCAGCGCCGACATCGCCCACGCTGACCGTGCTCGTCGGCGCGGTACCGGCGAAATTGTAGGTCGTGCCGGCAATCGCAGCATTCGGCGTGGCGACTGCAGCGGCGGTGACCGCACCGGCGCCCAAGGCCACTGCACCAGGATCGGCCGCCGTCGCACCGGCACCGATCGCAATGGCGGTCTCGCCCGACGCCGAGGCACTGCCGAGTGCGATGGCACTTACGCCAGCAGCATTGCTGGCAAATCCCAACGCAGACGATTGATTGCCCGTGGCACTGGCGGTGGCACCGACGGCGGTTTCGCCGGAATTGCCGCCGGGCACGCCAGCGACGGCAGCTCGACCCAGCGCAACGGAATCATTGGACAAGGCACCGGCGGCATGGCCCAAGGCGACCGCCGATGTGCCTTCGGCACTGGCGAGCGGACCGGCCGCCACGCTGTCGGTGCCGATCGCAGTGGCATCGGCCAATGTGGAATTGGCGCGAAAATACAGGATGCCGCCGCCATTGTTGATGTTGTCGATGCGCACGTTGGTGCCGTCCAGCGCGTCGCCGACGTTGTTGTAGGTCGTGCCCGCCACGCTATAAGCCGGCGCGCTGACTGCACCGGTCACCGGATCGTAGGTCGATCCACCGCCGAAGTTCGCCGCCGTGTTCGTGCCCTGCGTGTCGGTGCGAGTATCCAGATCGGTGACCGCGGTGTTGGTCGCGAACAGCTGGCTGCCGTTAACGGCATCGGTGCTGGTGCCTGAGAGGCGCCCGGCGGCGACGTTGCTGACGGTACGCTCTGCCCCCACCGCTCCCACGCTCAGTGTGCTGGACGGCGCCTGGCCGGCGAAGTTGTAGCTCGCACCGGCAATCGTGCCGTTGGGTGTGCCGACGGCTGCGGCCGTTACCGAACCCGAGCCCAGCGCGATCGCGCCGGCCTGATCGGATACCGCTCCATTGCCCAACGCCACTGCATTGGTGGCGGAGGCCACGGCGACCGGGCCGATCGCCACGCCATCGGTGCCTGCAACGGTCGAATCGGCCAATGTCGAATTGACGTGGAAATACTTGCTGGTGGCGCCGCCACTGGCCAGGTTGCTGATGGCATCGCCCACGTTGCTGTAGGTGTTGCCACCCACGTTATACGTCGGCGCGCCCAGCGTGCCGGTCGCCGGATCGTAGGTGGCGCCACCGCCGAGGCTGGTGGCCGTACCGCCTCCCAAGGTGTCGACCCGGCTATCGATCGCGGTGACTTCCTGGTTCGTCGCGTAAAGCTGGCTGCCGTTGACCGCGTCGGTGCTGCTGCCTTCGAGGCGGCCCGCCGCGACGTGGGTGATCGTGCGCTCGGTGCCGGCATCGCCCACGCTGATGGTGCTCGAGGGCGCTGCCCCGGCGAAGTTGTAGGTCGTGCCTGCGATGATCGTGTCCGGTGTAGCTACCGCAGCGGCCGTAACCGAGCCGGCGCCCAGGGCGACCGCGCCGACCTGCCCTGCCAGCGCGCCATGGCCGATCGCCACGCCGTCCACCGCATCGACCGCGGCCGTGGGGCCGATCGCCACGCTGTCCACGCCTGCGGCGGATGAATCGGCCAACGTCGAGTTGGCACGGAAATACTGGATGCCGCCGCCGTTGCTGATGTTGTCGATGCGCACGTTGGTGCCGTCCAGCGCGTCGCCGACGTTGTTGTAGGTCGTGCCCGCCACGCTATAGGCCGGCGCGTTGACTGCGCCGCTTACCGGATCGTAGGTCGACCCACCGCCGAGGTTCGTCGCCGTGGTCGTACCCAGCGTGTCGGTGCGGGTATCCAGGTCGGTCACCGCGGTGTTGGTCGCGAACAACTGGCTGCCATTGACGGCATCGGTGCTGGCGCCTGAAATGCGGCCGGCGGCCACATTCGTAAGCGTGCGCTCTGCACCGGTATCGCCGATGCTCACCGTACTGGTGGGCGTAGTACCGGCGAAGTTGTAGGTCGTCCCGGCGATCGCCGCGCTGGCCGTGCCCACCACTGCGGCGGTCACTGCGTTGCTGCCCAGCGCAATGGCGCCGTCTTCGGTGGAAGTTGCTCCCACTCCCAGCGCAAGGCTGCTGATACCCGTCGCCGATGCCTGCGTCCCGAAGGCCGCGCTACCTGCGCCGCCGGTGGCGCTACCGGCAACCGCGTCACGACCGATGGCGATCGTATCGGTTGCCGCGGCACTGGCCACCGGTCCGATCGCGATGCTGTCGGTGCCGATCGCCGTGGAATCGGCTAACGCCGAGGTGGCGTGGAAATACTTGCTGGTGGCGCCGCCGGTGGCGAGATTGCCGATCGCATCGCCGACGTTGTTGTAGGTATTGCCACCCACGACGTAAGTAGGCCCGCTGAGCGTGCCGGTTGCCGGGTCGTAGGTGGCGCCACCACCGAAGCTGGTCGCCGTGTTGCCGCCCAGGGTATCGACACGCACATCGAGCGAGTCCACCGCGGTGTTGGTTGCAAACAGTTGGCTACCGTTGACGCCATCGGTACTGGTGCCGCCAACGCGGCCGGCAGCGACGTGGGTGAGGGTCCGCTCAGTGCCTGCATCGCCGATGCTGACCGTGCTGGTGGGCGCGGTGCCGGCAAAGTTGTAGGTCGTACCGGCGATCGTCGCGCCGGTGGTGCCGACGGCAGTGGCAGTGACCGATTGGCTGCCCAACGCCACGGCGCCGACCTGCCCGGCCAGCGCACCGTGGCCGAGGGCGACCGCATCGACTGCATCGGTGACGGCGGTGGGTCCGATGGCGACGCTGTCCAGCCCTCCCGCTATCGCATCGGCCAAACTGGAATTGGCGCGGAAATACAAGCTGGTTGCGCCGCCCGTGGCCAGGTTGGTGATCGCATCGCCAACGTTGTTGTAGGTGTTGCCGCCGACGCTGTAGGTCGGCGCGTTGACCGTGCCGGTCGCCGGGTCATAGGTCGCGCCCCCGCCGAAGTGGGTCGCCGTGCTGTCGCCCAGCGCGTCGGTGCGGGTATCCAGATCGGTGACCGCGGTGTTGGTCGCGAACAGCTGGCTGCCATTGATGCCGTCGGTGCTGGTGCCGCTGACGCGGCCGGCAGCGACGTTGGTGAGGGTCCGCTCAGTGCCTGCATCGCCGATGCTCACCGTGCTGGCCGGCGTCGTGCCGGCAAATCCATAGGTGGTGCCGGCGATTACCGTGCTCGGCGTCGCCACTGCCGCCGCGCTTGCCGAGCCCGAGCCCAGCGCGACCGCCCCGGCATCGCCGGCGGTGGCGCCTTCGCCGATCGCCACGGCCGAGGCGGCCGAGGCCGACGCACTGCCGAGCGCGATCGCATTGACACCGGCGGCGTTGCTGCCGAAACCGAACGCCGACGCTTGGTCGCCAGTGGCGCTGGCCGTGGCGCCGATCGCGGTTTCACCCGAGGCGCCTCCTGGCACACCGGCCACGGCGGCCCGCCCCATGGCCACTGAATCGCTGGACAGGGCACCGGCACCATGGCCTATCGCCACGCTGGAGACACCTTCGGCATTGGCGAGCGGGCCCGCGGCGACGCTGTCGGTGCCGATCGCGGTTGAATCATCGAGCACCGAATCGACGTGGAAGTATTTGATCCCGCCGCCATTGCTGATGTTGTCGATGCGCACATTGGTGCCATCGAGCGCGTCGCCCACGTTGTTGTACGTGGTGCCGGCCACCGCGTAGGCAGGCGCGCTCACCGCGCCTGTCACCGGGTCATAAGTCGAGCCGCCACCCAGGCGGGTGGCGGCGGTCGTGCCCAACGCATCGGTGCGGCCATCCAATGAATCGACCGCGCTATTGGTCGCGGATAATTGGCTGCCGTTGATTGCGTCCGTGCTGCTATCGCCAATCCGCCCCGCCGCGACGTTGGTGATCGTGCGCTCGGCACCAACCGACCCCACGCTCACCGTGCTGGCCGGCCCGGTACCGGCGAAGTCGTAGCTCGTACCGGCGATCGTAGTGCTGGGCGTGCCCACCGCTGCCGCGGTGACCGAGGCAGTGCCCAACGCGACGGCATCGGCCTGGCCTGCATTGGCTGCGTCGCCCAGAGCCAACGCTCCCACCTGACTGGCAGCAGCAAAGGGGCCCAGTGCCACCGCGCGAATTTCGGTCGCCGTGGAACGGTCGCCGATGGCCAGTGAAGTATCGCCGGAGGCCAAGCTATTGCCGCCTATTGCGGTGGAAAAGGCACCCGAAGCCGTCGAATGCGCGCCGATCGCGACCGTGCTATCGGCGGACGCAACTGCGACAGGGCCGATCGCAATGGTGTCGGCAGCCGTGGCGGCCGAGTCGGCCAATATCGAGTTGACGTGGAAATATTTGCTGGTGGCCCCACCCGTGGACAGGCTGCTCAATGCATCGCCGACGTTGTTGTAGGTGTTGCCATTGAGCGTATAGGTCGGCGCGCTCACCCCACCAGTGGCCGCGTCGTACGTAGACCCGCCGCCGAAGTTCGTCGCGGTGTTCCCGCCCAGCGTATCGACACGGGTGTCCACATCGGTGACCGCCGCGTTGGTCGCCGCCAATTGGCTGCCATTGATTCCATCGGTGCTGGTGGTGCTGATTCGTCCCGCAGCGACATTGGTGAGCGTGCGCTCCGTTGCGGCGGCACCAATGCTCACCGTGCTGTCCGGCGCCGCTCCGGCGAAGTTGTAGATCGTGCCGTTGATCGTGGTCGAGCCCGTGGCCACGGCTGCCGCAGTACTGGACGCTGCGCCGATGGCGACTGCGCCGACATCGGCCGCCGCCGCCCCGCGGCCCAGCGCCACCGCGTCGGTCGCACTGGCCGAAGCGGCATTGCCCACGGACAGCGCACTGTCGCCAGCAGCGGCACTGCCGAAACCGAGCGCCACGGCATTGACGCCGGTGGAAGACGCCGCCGAACCGATCGCGACGGCACCCTCGCCACCTGAAGCCGTACCTGCCGTGGTATCGCGCCCAATGGCGACCGTGTCGGTAAACAGCGCAGTGGCATCCCAGCCAGCCGATGTCGACCCGCTGCCGTTGGCATCGGCACCGACGCCGAGTGAGGTCGAGAAATCGCCGGTCGCATGCGCGCTGACCCCGATCGAGGTGGCTGCCTGAGCCGTCGCGGTCGCGCCGTTGCCCAGCGCCATCGCATCCACCGAGCTCGCAGTGGTGGTCGCGGTGAACGAACCGGAATTACCCATGGCGATCGCCCCCAGCCCCGAAGCCGTCGCTGTTGTGCCGATCGCGATCGCGCCGTTGGCACCCGTCGCGGTGCCGCCGTCCAGAGATCCGCCCAACGCGGGTTCCACGCAGACCAGCGCCAGGGCCGCCAGCAACGACGACATGCCGAGGATCCGGCCACGCGGTGCACCCACTCCCCGCGTCGAACTGACCCTACTTCCCGCCTTGGCCAACTCCGAGGTCACTACCAGCGCGCCCAGGACCCGGTTCCATACCAGTCGATAGATCTTGTTCATATCGCCACCCACGGAGAAGTTGTCGGCATCTGAAGATCCAACTCGTCCACGGGCGCGTCTTGGTAGCCCCAGCCACAGCCAACGCGAACTCCGTCGCACGAGCGAAGCGGGTCGTCGGGCCACGGCCCTTTCACTTCAGGGGGCTGGTCTGGCGGCCGCGTAGATCCTCTAGCGAGTGGTCTACGCGGCGTGAATGTTGCGGACCGACCCGTGTAGAAACCGTGAGTCGGCCCAGTATTTCCACTGAGGCCGGAGGCCCTTTTTCCTGAACGTAGAGCGCTTCGCCTTGCTCCAGCCCCGCCCCGGGCGGGACAATAGGGGCTCGCTAGGAAAGCCGTCTCCCGATGATCGATTCCGCTCGTTATCCCCGCCTGTCCCAGGTGCAGACCCCCGCCGACCTGCGCCGTTTCGGCGAAGATGAATTGCCGGCGGTGGCCGAGGAACTGCGGGCCTACCTGATTGAATCGGTGGGCAAGAGCGGCGGCCACTTCGCCGCCGGCCTCGGGGTGATCGAACTGACGGTCGCCCTGCATTTCCTCTACCAGACGCCGGTAGACCAGCTGGTGTGGGACGTCGGCCACCAGACCTATCCCCACAAGATCCTCACCGGCCGCCGCGACCAGATCCACACGGTCAAGCAGAAGGACGGCGTCGCGCCGTTCCCCAAGCGCGAAGAGAGCGAATACGACACCTTCGGGGTCGGCCATTCCTCGACCTCGATCTCGGCTGCGCTGGGCATGGCAATCGCCCTGCAGCGCGCCGGCGACGAGAACAAGGCCGAGGGCTCCAAGACTGACGGTGCCAAGGTCGATGTTCCCAAGGTCGTGGCGGTGATCGGCGACGGCGCGATGACCGCCGGCATGGCCTATGAGGCGCTCAACCATGCCGGTGGCATGGAAGAGGAGCCCAATCTGCTGGTCATCCTCAACGACAATCGCATGTCGATTTCCGAGGCGGTCGGCGGGCTGACCAAGATGTTGGGCCGGGCCACCGGCAGCCGCACCCTCAACGCGATCCGCGAAGGCGGCAAGAAGATCCTGGGCGACAAGAAGACCAACCCCACTGCGCGCTTCGTGCGGCGCTGGGAAGAGCACTGGAAAGGCATGTTCGTGCCCTCCACCCTGTTCGAGGAAATGGGCTTCCATTACACCGGCCCCATCGATGGCCACGATCTGCCCGCCTTGTTGGGCGCACTGAAGACGCTGAAGACCCTCAAGGGTCCGCAACTGCTGCACGTGATCACGACCAAGGGCAAAGGCTACGAGTTGGCCGAGGGCGACCAGATCGGCTACCACGCCGTGGGCCCGTTCGATCCGGAGAAGGGCCTGGTCGCCAAGCCCGGCAGTGCTCCCAAGAAGCAGACCTACACCGAACTGTTCAGCGACTGGATCTGCGACATGGCGGCCGCCGACCCGCGCCTGCTGGCGATCACCCCGGCGATGCGCGAAGGCTCCGGGCTGGTGCGTTACAGCAAGGAGTATCCCCAGCGCTATTTCGACGTCGCCATCGCCGAGCAGCACGCGGTGACGCTGGCCGCCGGCATGGCCACCCAAGGCGCCAAGCCGGTGGTCGCGATCTATTCCACCTTCCTGCAGCGCGGCTATGACCAGTTGGTGCATGACGTGGCGGTGCAGAAACTCGACGTGACGTTCGCCATCGACCGTGGCGGCGTGGTCGGGCCGGACGGCGCCACGCACGCCGGCAACCTGGATTTGAGCTTCCTGCGTTGCGTGCCCCACATGGTGGTGATGACGCCGGGCGACGAAGCCGAGTGTCGTCAGTTGCTCAGCACCGGCTATCACTATGAAGGCCCGGCCGCAGTGCGCTATCCGCGTGGCACCGGCCCGGGTGCGGCGATCGTCAACGACCTCTCAACGCTGCCCATCGGCAAGGCGCAAGTGCGGGCGCAGGGCAACCGCGTGGCGCTGTTGGCGTTCGGCTC
Organism: Stenotrophomonas sp.; assembly: GCA_036403795.1. GTDB lineage: Bacteria > Pseudomonadota > Gammaproteobacteria > Xanthomonadales > Xanthomonadaceae > Stenotrophomonas_A. Next base: position 12,386 of record DASWQJ010000308.1, on the reverse strand, counting down.
GCCGCTGGCGGCGGCCGAACAGGTCGGCGCCGAGCTCGGCCTTACCGTGGTCAACATGCGCTTTGCCAAACCGTTGGACCGCGAGCTGCTGCTCAGCCTGGCCCGTGAGCACGAGGGCTTCGTCACGCTGGAAGACAACGTGGTGGCGGGCGGCGCCGGCTCCGGCGTGGCCGAGTTGCTCAACGCCGAAGGCATCACCCTGCCGATCCTGCACCTGGGCTTGCCCGACGCCTTCCAGCATCACGCCAGTCGCGAAGACCTCTTGGCCGAGGCGGGCCTGGATGCGGCGGGCATCCGGGCTTCGGTGCTGCGCCGTTGGCCGCAGTTGGCGCCGCGGTCGCAGCCGCCACTCAGCGCGGCCGTCTGAGCGACTGCGCAACCGTCACAGCCCCCCCCCGTTTAGCGGCGGATGCGGCTGCAGAACGCTCCCGAATAGCTCTGAGTAACAACGATGGGCTCGTCGTTAAGGCCGAACCTTGACCGCACGTGCCTCGGCGGAAAAGATTTCCCACGGCGCCCGGAAGCGCCCTACAACGGCGCTTCCACTTCATAGCCTTCGGCGCGCAGCGCATCCAGATAACCGCCGGGCCGGAGCAGCTCGCTCAAGGGCAGCACCGCAAACGTGCTGCGGTTGGCTCGCAACGAGGCGCCCGCGATGCCCAGCCAATGCGCGCGCAAGCGCTGGTCCAGTCCGTCCATGCCACGACGGCGGGCAAAATCGGTGCTCGACAACGCATTGCCGCACACACCGGCCGGATCCTCGCGCCGCATCTTGCCCAACGCTTCGATATCGCCGACCGACCATGCGTTGGCGCGCTCGACCATCGTCGGCAGATCGTTCTGCACCGCGTTGATCAGACTGCGGAAGCAGGCCGTGTCGTCCACACCCCCGCTGGTGAACTCCTGCAGCGCCGCCTTTGGATCGCTGATCTTGAATTCCAGCGTCGTGGGCGTCGGCGTCAGCCCCGCACGTTTGGCCGTACGCTCCACCAGCGGCCAAATCACCGGCTTGCGCGACAAGCCACTGCGTTTGATCGCCGCCTGGTAGAGCTCGCCGGCCGCGATCATCGGCCGCTTTTTTTCCACACCGGAATCGTTGCCCAGGTAATAGCGCTTCAGCGGCACCCAGCGCGCGTACAGATCGGCCGGCAAGACCTCCTGCAGTTCGCGCCCATCGTTGTTCTTCATTGCCTTCATCGCCGAAGGCACCAATGCCAGCTTCCCAAAGAAGCCGACGTCCGCATCCACGTTCACCCGGGGCGGCATCAACACCTGCTGCGATTGCGCGATGGTCTGCTCCACCTCGGTCGAGCGCCACTGGATATCACGCGGCAGCGGCGCCAACGTGCCGAGGATCCACAGCACGTTCTCGCCCCGCGATACTTTCCATAAGCCAGGCCCTGGCTGCACCCCGTGCACCACCATCGCCTGCAGATCGACGATGCCTTGGCCGCTTGTCGAGGTTTGCGTCGACGATTGCGTCGATGATTGCGCCGACGCCACCGCGCCCGGCAGCCGATCCACGGGCAGCGCGCCGACCGGACCCGCCAACACCGCAACCAGCGCCCCCAACCCACCTGCCATCCGTGCCCGCATGAAGCCACCTGCTTTCCAGATGGCGGCAAGCTACCCGAAACCCTGGGCCACGCGTGTTACCGAAACGTTGCCTACGGCCACCCACGCCAGGCCGCGGGCCGATCAACCCCTCGAAGCAGCCCAGGGTCGGTGGGTCACTTCGCGGCAGTGCGAACAGACATGGCGTGGCGATGCGCTCACCGCGCCAAAGCCACCTCGCACCACCCCACCTCAGTCGCGTCGCCGGCGCCAACACAAGGCAAAGAAGACACCCAGATCCCAGCTATAACGCTTGAGCAAACGCCTCGGTTCCCGCATCAATCGATACAGCCACTCCAGGCGACACCGCCGCACCCACTCCGGCGCGCGCCGTGCACCGCCCGACAGGAAATCCAACAGCGCTCCAACCCCGAACACCAGCGGCGCCTGCAACTGTCCGGCATGATCCAGCATCCATTGCTCCTGCAGCGGGTTACCGAACGCTACCAGCACCACGTTGGCGCCCGACGCATTGATGCGCCCCACCAGCCCTACCCCGGCCTGCGCACGCTCCTGATATCCATCGCAGGTACCCACCACTGCCTGCCCATGCCACGCGCGCAGCGCCACGGCCGCCGCCTCCGCCACGCCGGGCTTGCCACCCAACAGGAAAAACCGCAGTGGTTCGGGCGCCGTCGCGCACAGATGCGGGATCAGGTCAGTCCCATTGAGGTTGCCGGCAAAACGTTTGCCATGGACCAGCTGCGCACCCAGATCCATCCCGATGCCATCGTTGACGATGCGCACCGAGGGATCGGCCAGTCGCGATCGCAACCCCTGGCACTGCACGATGAAATTGGTGTTGGCGAACATCACCTGCCGGCGCTCGCCCTGCGCCAACGCATCGAACAGTTCCTGCGCGAATGCCGCCTGCGTGGTCGACAGCACCGCAATGCCCGCCAACCGAACGTACGCTCCCTGCGCAAAGCGACCCGCTTGCGCGTGCGCAGGACGATCGGGCATCGCGCTCACCACAGGTCGTACGGGAATGCGCCCAGCAGGCCGGCCTGCACGGCAGCCAGGTCGAACGACCCGTTGCCACCCAGTGCCACGCACTCGGCCACGGTGTTGCCCGAATGCCACTGGGTGCGTCCGGTTCCGGCGTAATAGTCGTCGTACTTGAAACGATCCTCGCCATTGCCCCAGTCCAGGTAGACGGCGGGAATTCCATAGGCCTCGGCCAGGATCAGGCCATGCAACGAACTGCTCACCACCAGCTCGGCGCCCAATAGCTGGCGCATGAACGTCACCGGCGGGCAATCCGGCCGCACCAGCAAGTCGGCATGCTCGCGATACTTTTCCAACGGCTCGTTGAAATGTGGCACCACCGCCAGGGGCCGGCGCTGCCCCGGCCCGATCAGGTCGGCGGGAAAATAGCGCGGCATCAGCAGCCCGGGGTCGCCATACACTTCGGGTACGGCGATACCGCGGGCCAACAGGAAGTCGCGCGTCTTCGGCCCGCGCACGGCGCGCACATCCAGCAGGCCGAAACGATTTTCCGCGGCGGGGATCTTGCCGTTGATGCCGCTTCCCCACACGGTATCGCCGGTATGGGCGAAATGCAGCACCGAGCCGATCGCGATCAGTCGATGGTCGGTCGAGCGTTTGTCCAACAGTCGCTTGTCCCGCAACGCCAATGTTTGCGACACCATCAGGTGCGAGAGCTGATCGCCCATGTTGACGCGGCCATCCTTGGGCTGCCACCAGAACAGCGCGCGACGATCGGCGTGGTCGATCCAACGATTCAACAGCGCATGTGCCATAGGGATTCTCGGAGCAGTAGTCAGAAGGGTCAGACCAGCGGTGCCAGTCGGGTGTCGGGATAGTCCGTCGGATCGAGCACGCGATCGGTGGTCTCGGCCCAGCTCAGGCACTGGCGCCAACGCTGCCGAGGCGCATCCAGCGCCGAGCGCATGGCCGCCACCACCGATTCGGCATCGCCAGGCATATAGCCAAAGCGTGAGCGGTATCCACCCACCACCGCGTGCGGGCACACGGCGGGCAGGCCGAAGAAGTCGTACTGCAACAGTTTCATCGAGCTGTCCGCCAGGTACGCCGGGACTTGCGCCGACGCGTAGGGCGCGATACCCACGCGCGCATGCTTGATGTAGCGGATGGTCTCGGCGTGCTTCATCTCGCCGTACACCACGACGTTCTCGCCATAGCCGGGCTGAGCGCCTCGTCCCGACCCGATCACATGGAAGGTGACCTCCGGAAAGGCCTGGCTGGCGACGACAAAAAATTCGGGATCAAACAACATCGAACCCACCGCGACGGCATGGATGCCCTCGCCGTACGGCGAAGGATCCCCCATCGCATCCAGGCCGGCATCGATGCCATGGCCCACGTGGTACACGTTGTCGCGGCTGGCGATCTCCACGGCCATGGCCGGGGAAACCAGCGCAATCACATCCAGCGTGGGCGCCACGCGATCGAAGGTGCGTGTCACCCAGCCCGCCACATCGATGGCCGACAGCGCGTCGGAAGCGCGATACACCAATCGCGCCCGAGGATTGAGGCGACGCGCCAATTCGATGAAAGCAATGGCCGTGCCGCTCTCGAACACGATCACGTCGGACTCGGCGATCCACTCGCGCAGCACCTGGGGTGGATGGCGTGCGTACCAGTCGTACATCGCATCTTCAATGGGACGCGCCCATGCCCTGCGGGTGTTGAACGGGTGCACCAGCGCGCGCCACAGGTAGCATTCCACGCCGCGATGCACCACGACCCGGTTGGCCTCGCCATCCAGCGGCAGCCGGGCATCGCCCTTCCAGCGCGACAAACGGCTGTAACGCAACGAGAAGAACCGCGTGGGGCCGCGTTCGGCCAACTGCTCGGCAATGAAATGGATGTTGGCGCGGCGCGGCGTGCGGTAGTCGTGGGCGGACAACACCAGATAACGCTGGGGCGCCACCTCGGTGCTGCGCTGCCCGCGCGCGGCGGCGAGATCTATCACGGTGGACGAGGCGGCATTCATCGACGGCTCCTGGCTTCGGCGAGCAGATGGCGGATATGGATGATCGATTGCACGTCGCGTCGAAACGCCGGCCACAACAGGCAGGCCAGACCGAAGCCCAGCGCCATGGCGGCGGTTCCAGCGGCCAGCTGTTGCCACAGCGGCCCACCGACCCACCACGAGACGGCAAACGACAGCAAGGCACACAGCCCGTAACCGATCACGGCACGCAGGCCATTGCGAAACAGCGCCATCGCCGGCGCATCGGTGATCTTGGAAATCCAGTACAGCGACAGCGGCCACAGCAGCAGCAGGCCCAGCGAATAGCTGGCCGCCACGCCCTGCACGCCCCAGGCCGAACCGGCCACGATGCAGGCGATCAGCATCAGCCGTCCCACCACCGAATACACCAGCTGCGCGCGCATCAGGCCCTTGGCGAGAAAGACCCAGTAAGCGGCATAGGCAGCGGACTGGAAGATGCCGCCGACTGCCAACCATTGGAACAACGGCACCGCCGGACGCCACTGCTCGCCCAGCACCAACACCATCAGCGGCAACGCCTGCGCACAGGCATAGGCGAACAGCGCCACGATCAGATGCACCATCACCGTCTGGCCGCGCAACAGGAACGCACCGAAGCGCTCGCGCTCATCCTGCAGTTGCGACAGCACGGGCAGGGCCACGGTGGTCGCGGGCGCATTGATCTGGTTGAGCGGCATCATCAACAACTGGAACGCGCGGTTGTACAGGCCCAGCGCCTCGGCACCGGTGCGTGCGCCAATCAGAACCTGGCCGATGTTGCGGCTGGCATAGCCCAACAGCTGCGCCAGCATCAGGTTCCAGCCGAAGCCCAGGAACTCGCGCATCGGCGCATTGCGTTGATAACCGCGAGGCAGCCAGCGCGCACAAATCATGGAGATGACCAGCGCCACCACGGCCTGCACCACCTGCTGCAGCACCAACGCCCAGAATCCCGCCCCCGCCAGGGCTGCCGCCACCGCCGCCAACAGACCCGCGGTCTGCCCACCCACGTCGCTGATCGCGAGTTGCCCAAAGCGCAGATCGCGGCTCAGGTGCGCGCGGTACTGCGTGGTCATGCCGTTGAGCAGGAACGTCACCGCCAGCGCTTGCGAAATCGCCACCAGCGCGGGCTCGTGATAGAAGTCGGCGATCGCACGCGCGCCCAGGAATACCACCACCGCCAGCACCAGGCCGATGCCGCTGTTGATCCAGAACAGGTTGTCGCGCTGCTCCCGGCTGACGTGCTTGGCCTGCACCGCCGCCGAGGACAGGCCGAAATCGCGCAAGATCTCGGCCACGCCCACGATCGCGGTAACCATCGCCATCAATCCGTAATCGTGCGGCGTCAGCAATCGCGCCAGCAGGATGATGCCGCCGAACTGCACCAGCATGCGCATGCCCTGCCCGGCCATGGTGACGGCGGCGCCGCCGGCGGCGCGTGCGCCGAGGCGTACCGGGGGGGTGGGCATCGCGTTGGCCTCCGTACTCAAGTTTCCCCACCGTCGCGCCCCAGCGCTTCCAGGTAGGTGCGGTAATGCTGTCGACCGATGGCCGGCCAGTCTCGCCGGGTCAAATCCGGCAAGGCCTTGCGCGGGCTCGCGCGCACACGCTGTATCTGCGTTTGCAGCAGGTCCGCGTCGAGCTCCCCCTCGTACAGGAAAACCCAACCCGGCCCCACTTCCGCGGCCACCGCTGCGTTGGATTCGCTCCACGGCGCCAGCACCGGCCGCCCCAGCGACAGCGCCAGCAGCAACGTGCCGGAGTTGTGCATCTGTCGATACGGCAACACGACCAGCTCGGCCAACCCAACCTCACGGGCCAGCGTCGGATCGTCGACATAGGCCAGCTGCGCGCTGATCCGCGGATCCCGGCGGCAGGCCTCCTCCACGGTCTGGCGCATCTGACTGTCGACGGGATTGCCGCACAACCGCAGTGTCAGCCCCGGATCCGCCTGCGCTTCCAGGGCCGCCAACAAGGTCTCCACGCCCTTGTAGGCGCGCAGCAAGCCGAAGTGCAGCAGTCGCCCCGGCACGCTGGGCGGCTGCTCAGCGTTGGCGAACCAGTCGCGGTAGTGGCCATGCAGGATCGTATCCGTGAAAGGCGGTCGCACCGGCGTCGCCTCATTGATCCGGATCCACCGGCGCGTCAAGGCGTCCATCTGTGCCAGCAGCCAACGCTCACTGACGCCCCGGTCTTCGTGCGGCTGCAGGTTGTGCAGCGTACGCACCACCGGCACCCCCGCCAGCCGCAGCCGCATCACCAACGCCAGCACGCACAAGCGCTTGGCCCAGGTGCCCATCTTGCTGGGATGGCGAAGCAGGTATTCCGGCCAGTGCAGGTGCAACACGTCATAGCGCGACAGCAGCGCCGCCTTCATGGAGAAATAGTGCACCTCCACCGAGGCCGGCAGGGCCGCATACAGCTGCGTCAGATAGGGATTGGTTTTCTCATCAGGCTGCTCGGTGGAGAACAGCACGGTGATAGCGGGGGCAGCGGTGGAAGGCCTGTCCATCACGTCGCCTCGGCGGTGCGCAAGTCCAGCGCCGCCTGGTATTCATGCTCGTAACGTCCGGCCACGTGCCGCCAGTCGTAGCGCGCCGCGAACTTGATGCAGGTTTCCTGCAGGGTATGAAGCGCTCCATCGCTGGCCGCGGCAAGCGCTTGTACGTGTCCTGCACTCTCTTCCGGCTGTGCGGGACGCACCAGCACGCCTTGACCCGACTCGCGCTGCAATCGGGCAAACGGCGGTATGTCGCTGAGGATCGGCAACAGCCCGGCGCTCATTGCCTCTACCGCTGCCAGGCCAAAGCCCTCATGCCGCGACAGGCAAACAAAGAACTGCGCCTGGCCAATCAACTCCCGCAGCCGGTCCTGGCTGGGCGCCACCTCCAGCTGCACGGCATCGCCCAGTTCGCGCGCCGCCACTTGTGCCGACAGGGTGTGCTGGTCGAAGTCGTACTCTCGCCCGGCCACGATGAGCTGCCAGCGCGGATCCCGCCGCCGCAAGGCAGCCATCAAGTCCAGCGTTTCCAGCAATCCCTTGTTGACCGACCAGCGACCGAAATAGATCAGCGTCCTGCCTGGCTGCCGGTTGGCCAGGCCTGCGAACTTCTCCACGTCCACGCCGTTCTCGATGACCCGCAATCGCCCGGACGAGACAACCTTGGCAAACAATTCGCCGTCGTTTTCGCTGGTGGCAATCACCCGCTGATAGGCCCGCGCAGAGGCACGGGTGATGGTCTTGAACCACAACTGCTTGAGCCGGGACGCGTACTCGGTGTGGAAAAAGCCGCCGTGCGTGGAAACCACCATCGGCTTTCGATGCACCGCGCGCGTGGCCGCCAGGAAGTCATAGAAGAAATCGATACCGTGCAAGTGCACCAGGTCGGCATCGCCCAGGACCGACAGCACGCCGGGCGCCAGCGGGTAGCGCGACGAACCGCGATAGCCGATGCGCCGGATCGGCACGCCGTCGATTTCATCGTGGACAGGCAGGCGCACCTGCGGCGCGGTGAACACCCGGTCCAACGTGACGATCTCCACCTGCCCACCGATACGGGCGTGATGACGCGCCACGTTCAACACGACCTCTTCCATGCCACCGACAGAAGGATGGAACTGGCGCACCACATGCAAGACTTTCATTGCGGATGGACCTCCGGCGCCGTTGAGGGTGGGTTCGAGCGTGGGGCATGCCGCGCGCCAAGCATCCAGGGCGCCAGACGCATGAGGCAGGCGCGCATCGGCACGGCCGCCAACAGCGCGACCACGGAGACAAACAGCGCCCAACCGGCACCCGGCTCTGCACGTGCGCCGAGCAGCGAGCGCACGCCGGACAGCACGAAGAACACCAGGAAATGCGTACACAGGATCAGCAGCGTGTTGCGGCCGATCCATTGCACGCCCGGCCACCGCGCGATCCATTGCCCCGCACCCATCGTCATCGCCGTTCCCAGCAACGCCGCCAGCAGGAACGCCACCGGCCAATGCCCGAACAACAGGTTGTTGATGTCGACCTTGCCGTTGAGCCATGCCAGCGGCAGCCACAGCGCCGCCACGAACAGCGGCAGCAGCACCCTGCCCGCCCGACCCAGCGACCCTGCGGGCCGCCGCACCGCGATCACCGCCCCGGCAGCAAAGAAGAACAACGAAACAGGCAACACATCCAGGCCCCACGGCAAGCGCACACCACGTGCCGGGAACCAGGCGATCCACAGGCAGGCGAGCCCGGCCGCCAGCACGGTCAACAGCACCGGGGCGATCCAGCGCCGCAAGTAGTGGAACGAGATCGCGGTGACGAACAGGGTTGGCAGGAACCACAGCGCCGGCTGCACATACAGGCCGGGACCATTGCCCTGCAGCAGACCCACCAGCGGCTCCCACCAGGGCCGGTCCCCCCAGCGCAACGCCTTCGCGCCCAAGTGGCGCGTCAGCAGCCAGTAAACGTAGGCGACCAGGAAAAAACACACATAAGGCACCAACAAGGTGCGTGCGAGTTGCAGCCAGGTATCGCGGTCGCTGCGGGGCCGTCCGTAGGCCGCGCCCACCCAACCCGACAGGAAGAAGAACAGCGGCACGTGGAAACTGAAGGCCAGCAACGTGTAGCCCTGGGGAATCCCGCGCGCATGGCCCAGCACCACCAGCACGATGGCAATCGCCCGCGCCGAGTCGATGCCGCCGTCACGCCCGCCTGCGATGACCGCGCGGCTCACGCGGAGTCTTCCCGCACTTGCCCAGCGGCCGCAGTACTCGTGCCGGCCGTCGCGGCCCCTCGCTGCGGTACCGGAGCGAACTGCCAGAGGCACCCGCAGACAAACCACCACAAGGCCGCGGTCTTGATCGAAAAATAACCGTTGGACACCAGCAGGCTGAGCGCGAACGCGAAGATCGCCAAGTGCTTGAAGAGTCGGCCTTCGATACCAGGCAAGACCATCAGGAAGGAATACGCGATCAGAAAGCCCAGCACGCCCAGCAACGACTGCGACGTAATGAAGTACGCGATGCCGCTATCGAAGAACCGATAAGCGGCCTCGAAGTCCAGCCCCATCCACGCCGCGAACGACAGGTTGGATACCGAGTCGACGGTAAAGAATATCCGCCCCAGCATCGTGTCTTCGTAGGCGTGGATGCCCGCCGCCACCACCAGCAGCCAGCCGCCCAGCAGCACCGCCGCGAACACCGCGAAGGCCAACCGCTGGTCCAGGCGGCGAAACACCGGTGCCACCAGCAGCATCAGTACACAGGTACCCGCCGCAAGACGCCCGTCCGAAGCCACCACCAGGAACGCCACCAGCCCCACAGCCAGCAACTGCGACATCAGCCCCAACCTGCGACGGAACGCCAGCACGATGGCCGCGAAGAAGATGATGAAGTTGCCCATCGTTACCGGCTCGACGAAAAACGACGAGGCGCGCGGCAGATTGCTGGAAGGCAGGAAGTTGCGTGCGCCCGGTCGGGTCGCACTCACATAAAGATTGCTGTCCTCGTTCCAGAAGCCGGAGGCGCTGGCCCCGCGGGCGTTGACGAAGTAGCTCTTGGGATTGACGACATCGCCATAGACCGTCGGCGCGGCGAGCTCGAATCCCGCCACCAGCGCCACCACCAAGGCCATTCGCAGGAACAATTTGGGAATGGAGCCGCGATAGGCCGAACCCAGCACCAGGAACGCAAACGCAATCAGCGCATCGCGCAGGAACTTGGGATCGAACTGCCAGGTCACCATGAAGCGAACCAGCATTAGCGCGACCACGAAACCCAAACCGCCCACGACCATCGCCGCGCGACGACGGTCCAAGGACCACAAGCCGATCAGGAAGCAGGCGGCGTACACGGCGAACTCGGCCGCATAGGTCATCGCCGGCCGCACCGTGAACACCTTCGCATTGACCACCGCCAACACGAAGTTGTAGCCCACGCCGAACAACAGCACCGCCTCGATCAGCCGGTTCCGCCAACGTTCTCGGGCCTGTTCGGAAGGCGTCGCACTGCCGGGCAGTGCGGCGACCGGCCCATGGGGGATACCGGTCGCGGCCATCAGTAGGCGTTCTTCTGCCCCAGCACCCGCACCGCGGTGAGCAGGATGATGCGGAAGTCGAGCCAGAGCGACCAGCGGCGGATGTAATCGAGGTCGTACTGGATGCGCTTCTTCATCGTACGCAACTCGGGCGTCTCGCCACGGAAGCCATTGACCTGCGCCCAGCCGGTGATGCCCGGCTTCACGTAGTGGCGCTGCATGTAATGGTGGATCAGCTTCTCGTAGTGGGTATTGTGCTGGGCCGCGTGCGGACGTGGCCCGACCACCGACATGCTGCCGCCGATCACGTTGAAGATCTGCGGCAACTCATCCAGGCTGCTGCGGCGCAGGAATGCACCGAAGCGCGTGACCCGGTTGTCATGCTTGCTGGCCTGCACCACTTTCACCGTATCGTCGTGCACCCGCATCGAGCGGAACTTGAACATCAGGAACTCGCGCCCCCCCAGGCCATGTCGCCGCTGCTGGAAGAACACCGGACCCGGCGAACTCAACTTCACGCCCAGCGCGATCAGCAGCATCACCGGCCACAGCACGACCAGCGCTGCACATGCCACTACCTTGTCCTGCAGCGACTTGGCGACGATGAAATAGCTGTTGCGGTCCACGCCACCCTGGCGAAGGTTGATCACCGGCACCGTGCCGATCTGCTCGCCGGACTGGTTCAACATGCCGAAATCGAACAGGTCGGGGACCAGCTTTACGTTGATCGGATAGCGGTCCAGTTTTTCAAGCAGCTGCTTGATGCGGTCGCGCTCGCCCAGCGGCAGCGAGATCCACACCTGCTCCACTTCATTGTGCTGCAGGTAGTCGATCAGCTCGTCCGGATCGCCCAGGCAAGGCAAGTCCTCCTGCCGATGCTCGGCCAAGGTCAGGTCGTAGGGACTGCGGAAGTAGCCCACGATCTGCACGCCTACCCACGCGTTGCGATCCAGATAGTGATGGATCTTCATCACCGGGTGTCGCAAGCCGACCACCACGACGCGTTGCACGTCCATACCGCGACTGCGCAGGTGGTTGAGGAACATCCGCAGGCCGGTGCGCGCCAGCACCAACGTGGCCAGGCCCCCGAGGAACCACAGGCCGATCCACACGCGCGAGACCCCTTGGCCAAACTGCACCACCAGGGCATGCACCGAGAACAACGCAAATACGCCACCGAATGCGCCCCCCAGCACCAACAGCTCCTGGCGCAGGCCGCGCCCACGCCAACTGCGATACAAGGGGAACAGCGCAAAGCAGATCACGGCATACAACAACGTCGTGCCGATGGCGACCCGATAGGCCGCCGCGGGCAGCCAGGTGCCATACACCAGGCGATAGGCCACCAGCGCACTTGCCACGACCACCGCCAGGTCGAACACGCGCAACATCAAATCGGCCGCAGCCGAATACTTGGTCAGCAACCGGGGCGAATTCGCCGCATAGGTCGCACTGCTTAGATCTGCCAATAGCATGGGGTTGTCCTCCGAACCTTCCAACGCGCCGCGTGTGGGGGCACACGTCGCCTCATCAGGCCTAGATTGCCTGTCACCTGCCACCGCGGCGCCCTCCTACGCCGGCCCCGGGCCAGGCGACAGCCCTTCACTGTCACCACGCTAAAACTTCAGCAACACACGGTGGAACTTCCTCCGATGTCCATGGAAATCCCATGGGAAAAGTAATGCATCGACGCAAAAATACGCTGAATCACTTCTCACCTAACTGACCACGTGCAGCCGCCAAACCTTCAACCGGCCGGATCACGCAGCAGGAACCGCA
>DASWQJ010000307.1:0-7234 GCA_036403795.1 Stenotrophomonas sp. | reverse complement strand
ATGGAGAAGGAAGGGCAGGGCGAGGCCGAGCTGGGTCCGGCACTGCGCCTGGTCGGCATCGTGGGCTTCCTGATCGGTTCGACCGGCTTTCTGCACCTGCGCCTGTTCAACGGCGACGTGGGGCACGCCGGCGGCATCATCGGCAAGCTCGTCGGCAACTCGTTGAGCGCCGGTTTCGGTCCGCTGGGCAGTAATCTGTTCGTGATCGTGCTGCTGCTGGTGTCGATCACCCTGGCCACGGGGCTGTCGTGGTTCGCGGTGATGGAGCGCATCGGCACGTGGGTGCTCGCCTTGCCGCCCATGCTGCGCAAGGGCAGCCAGCAGGCCAACGAGTGGCAACAGACCCGCGTCATGCGCGAGGAGCGCGAGGAAGTGCGCAAGGTCGATGCCGTGCAGCGCGCCAAGCGCGAGCCGGTCAAGATCGAGCCGCCGCCGGCACCGGTGGTGGAAAAGAGCGAGCGCGCCAAGCGCGAGCAGCAGATCCCGATGTTCCATGGGGTCAATGGGGATGGCTCGGACCTGCCGCCACTGGCCTTGCTGGACGACCCCAAGCCACAGGTCAAGGGCTACTCCGAAGAGACCCTGGAAACCCTGTCGCGGCAGATCGAATTCAAGCTGAAGGACTTCCGCATCGACGCGCAGGTCGTCGGCGCCTATCCGGGCCCGGTGATCACCCGCTTCGAGATCGAGCCGGCCCCCGGCGTGAAGGTCAGCCAGATCAGCTCGCTGGACAAGGACATCGCGCGCGGCCTGTCGGTCAAGTCGGTCCGCGTGGTCGACGTGATCCCGGGTAAATCGGTCGTGGGCCTGGAAATCCCGAACGTCTCGCGCGAGATGATCTTCCTGTCCGAGCTGCTGCGCTCCAAGGAATACGACAAGTCCCCCAGCCCGCTCACCTTGGCGCTGGGCAAGGACATCGCCGGACGTCCCACGGTGGCCGACCTGGCACGCATGCCGCACCTGCTGGTGGCCGGCACCACCGGTTCGGGCAAGTCGGTGGCGGTCAACGCGATGGTGCTGAGCCTGCTGTACAAGGCCTCGCACAAAGAGCTGCGGATGCTGATGATCGACCCGAAAATGCTCGAATTGAGCGTCTACCAGGGCATCCCGCATCTGCTGGCGCCGGTGGTCACCGACATGAAGGAGGCCGCCAACGGCCTGCGTTGGTGCGTGGCCGAGATGGAGCGCCGCTACAAGCTGATGAGCACGGTGGGGGTGCGCAACCTGGCCGGCTTCAACAAGAAGGTCAAGGACGCGGAAGACGCCGGCCAACCGCTGATGGACCCGCTGTTCAAGCCGAACCCGGAGTTGGGCGAGGCACCGCGGCCGTTGGAGACGCTGCCGTTCATCGTCATCTTCATCGACGAATTCGCCGACATGATGATGATCGTCGGCAAGAAGGTCGAAGAGCTGATCGCCCGACTGGCGCAAAAGGCGCGTGCGGCCGGCATCCATTTGATCCTGGCCACCCAGCGCCCGTCGGTGGACGTCATCACCGGCTTGATCAAGGCCAACATTCCCACCCGCATCGCCTTCCAGGTCAGCTCGAAGATCGACTCGCGGACCATCCTGGACCAGTCCGGCGCCGAGACCCTGCTGGGCCACGGCGACATGCTCTACCTGCCGCCCGGCACCGCCATGCCCGACCGTGTGCACGGTGCCTTCGTCAGCGACGAAGAAGTGCATCGCGTGGTCGAACACCTCAAGGCCAGCGGGCCGGTGTCCTATGTCGACGGCGTGCTCGACGAAGTGCAGACGATGGGCGATGGCGTGGTAGTCGGTGCGACCGGCCTACCGGAATCCGGCGGTGGCGGAGGCGATGAATCCGATCCGCTCTATGACGAAGCGCTGCGCATCGTCACCGAAACTCGGCGCGCGTCGATCTCCGGCGTACAGCGTCGCTTGAAGATCGGCTACAACCGTGCCGCGCGCCTGATCGAAGCGATGGAAGCGGCTGGCGTCGTCAGCTCGCCCGAGCACAACGGCGATCGCACGGTGCTCGCGCCGCCCCCGCCGAAATGAAGTTGGACAAAGGGCCCGCCACGGCGGACCGACGCCGCAGGCGGCGACGCCTGGCTGCCCGGTTGGGACAGGGCGCGCTGCGCCTGTGCGGGGCGTGGTTGCTGTGCCTGCTGTGGCTTCCGGCGTTCGCGCAGAGCCCCTCGGCCGCGGCACGACCGTCCGCGCCATCGGCCGCTGCGCAGGCCGACAGCAACTTCAGCTTCCTGCGCTACCGCGCCGACTACGAAGTGCGTGCCGACGCCAGCAGCGTGGAGACCGACAGCTACGAGGTCCTGCTCAAGACCAAGTCGGCCGTGGAGCACTTCAGCCAGGTGCGGTTGAGCTACAGCGAGAAGATGGAAACGCTGGAAGTGCTCGAGGCCTACACCGTCACCGCCGAAGGCCTGCGCCAGCCGGTGCCGGCCGACCGCATCTACGTGCAGGAAAGCTATTCCAGCGCCTCGGCCGCCATGTACGCCGACCGCAAGGTGCGGGTGATCGTATTCCCCAACCTGGCGCCGGGCGCGCGCATCGCCTATCGGGTGCGACGTACCCAGCACACGCCTTACTTTCCCGGCTATTTCAGCCTGTGGGAGACCTTCAGCGTGTTCTCGCAATACCAGGATGCGGTGGTCACCCTCACCGCGCCCGAGGACCTGCCCATGCACGTATGGACGCGCGATGTGCAGTCGGTTCGCGCGCACGCGCCCAAAGGCCAGGCGCGCTACGAATGGCGTTATCGACGCGCTGATCCCATGAAGAGCCAGAACTGGAGCGCGGCGGCCTGGGAGTTCAGCCCGACCATCATGGCCAGCACCTTCGCTGACTGGTCGCAGATGGGCTTGGCTTACCACGCCAAGGCAGGCCAGGCCGCAGCGGTGAGTCCGCAGATTCGCGCGCTGGCCGAACAGGTCACCGTCGGTATCACCGACCGCCGGGCCCAGGCGGCCGCGCTGTACGAGTGGGTGGCCCGCAACATTCGCTACGTCGCGGTGTACCTGGGCAATGGCGGGCTGGAGCCCAACGATGCCGCGCGCATCGCCGACAGCCAATACGGCGACTGCAAGGACCACACGGTGATCCTGGAAGCGCTGCTCGCCGCCAAGGGCATCCCGAGCACGCCGGTGCTGATCGGTGCCGACGGCGGTCCCACGCTGCCGCCGATCGCGGTATTGGGGCGCTTCAACCACGCCATCACCTACATCCCCGAATTCGATCTGTATGTCGATTCGACCAACCCCTACGCGCGCTTTGGCCAATTGCCAGCCTCGGACCTGGGCGCGCCGGTGGTGCACAGCGCCGACGGCCGCCTGGCCCGCACGCCGGCCAACGACCGCAGCCTCAACCGCTACGTGGCGCGCAGCGAATACCGGTTCGCTGCCGACGGCGGCCTGCAAGGGGTCACCGAACTGGACAGCGGCCAGACCGGCGAGATCGGCCTGCGCGCGATGTTCGTGCAGCTCAACGCACAGAACCGTACCCGCATCGAGGAATCGATCGTCGCCCAGGCCGGCTTTGACGGCCGCGGCGAACTGGACCTGCTCGGCGATCCGCTCGACCTCGATCATCCGTTTGGCTACCGCTATCGGTTCCAGGCCGGCGACTATCTCGACTTTGGCCAGGTCGGCGGCATGACGCTACCCGATATCCCCGGCGCCGAGTCCGCCCGCGACCTGTATACGACCGCGTCGGCGGAAGTGAACCTGACCCCGTTTTACTGCAACGACAGCGTGCGCGAAGAGACCTACACGATCCAGCTGCCTGACGCGGTGCCGATCGTTGCGATTCCGCACGATGCGCAATTCGCCAATCGCGCGGGCGAATACCGCGTGACGTGGACCCGCGACGGGCAGGTGGTCACTGCCGTGCATCGGCTGGCCCGCAATGCCGTCAATGGGCCCGATGCGCTTTGCCAGCCGCAGGATTACGCCGCCTTCCGCGAGTTGTTCCAGCAGGTGCGGCGCGGCTTCCGCGGCCAGATCGTCTACGGCGACCTGCGTCGGGTGCAGGGTGGGGCGGGCGTGCCCTGAACTGAACGGGTCCAGCGCCCGTGCTCGCCCATTCATCGCCTTGACGTCAAACTATCTCCACTCACTACGGATCGATGCCATGCGCCGCTTGCTGCGTTACGCCATTCTTGCCACCGGCCTGCTGACCGGCACCGCGTTTGCCGGCGCCCGCACCGAACTGGACAACTTCACCCGTGGCCTCAAGGGCCTGGACGGGCAGTTTTCCCAGCAGCTGTTCGACGCCGGCGGCAAGCTGAAGGAAAGCACCAGCGGGCGTGTCGCCCTGTCGGCACCGCGCCAGTTCCGCTGGGAATACGTCAAGCCGTATCGCCAGCTCATCGTGGCCGATGGCAAGAAGGTGTGGATCTACGATGCCGATCTCGAGCAGGTGACCGTGCGTCCGCAAGGCGAGGAAGAGCGCAACAGCCCGCTCAGCGCGCTGATCGACCCCTCGCGCCTGGCCAGCCAGTTCGACATCAGTGAAGAGGCCGCCCCGCGCGATGGCCTGCAATGGCTGTCGCTCACCCCCAAGGTCGGCACCGAGGCCAGCTTCCAGATGGCCTCGCTGGCCTTCGGTCCCAATGGCCTGGCCCGCATGGAAGTGACCGATGCCATCGGCCAGCGCACCGCCATCCGCTTCGACGGCTGGAAGCGCAACCCCAGCTTCGCGGCCGGCACCTTCAGCTTCACGCCCGCCAAGGGCGTCGACGTCGTCGGCGAATAGAGTCCGAGCTGCGTTTCCGCTTTCCGATTCGCTGCCAGTTGGCCGAGGGCGGCGGAAGGGCTCCGGTCGGGGACCGCCGCGCGCCATGGATGACGCGCGGAGCCCATGAGCGATCGGTTCAGGGCGTCCCGATCGGCCCAGCTCCCGGCCGCGGCGCGACCTGTCGGCCGGCTTTCCCGCACCAGCAATGCATCGGCGGAACAACCCCCTCATGAGCAAAGGGGCGCGCCGACAGATGCCGGGGATAGAATATCCACGTGCCCCGTTCCAGAAACCCCATCGAACCCGCCCCGGACCTGCTGAGCGTCGACCAGGACCACTTGCGTCCGCTCGCCGAACGCATGCGTCCGCGCAGCCTCGACGAAATGGTGGGCCAACGTCGCCTGCTCGCACCGGGCAGCGCCCTGCGCCGCGCCGTCGAATCCGGCCACGTCCACTCGATGATCCTCTGGGGCCCGCCCGGCTGCGGCAAGACCACGCTCGCCCTGCTGCTGGCCCAGTACACCGACGCCGAATTCCGCGCCATCTCCGCCGTCCTGTCCGGCCTGCCGGAAGTGCGGCAGGTACTGGCCGAAGCCGCACAGCGTTTCGCCGGCGGCCGCCGCACCGTGCTGTTCGTCGACGAAGTGCACCGCTTCAACAAGACCCAGCAGGACGCCTTCCTGCCACACATCGAGCGCGGCACGATCCTGTTCGTGGGCGCCACCACCGAAAACCCTTCCTTCGAGCTCAACTCGGCGCTGCTCTCGCGCTGTCGCGTGCACGTCATGGAAGCGGTCTCGCCTGCCGACATCACGGCCGCGCTGAGGCGCGCCCTGCAGGATGACGAACGCGGCCTGGGCGGTGAATCGCTGACCGTCAGCGATGAATCCCTGGACGCCATTGCCACGGCCGCCGATGGCGATGTGCGCCGTGCCCTCACGTTGCTCGAGATCGCGGCCGAACTGGCTCAGGACGAAGGCGGCGAGATCACCACCCACACACTGCAGCAGGTGCTGGCCGACCGCACCCGCCGCTTCGACAAGGGCGGCGAGCAGTTCTACGACCAGATTTCGGCGTTGCACAAATCGGTGCGCAGCTCCAATCCCGATGCTGCCCTGTACTGGCTCACTCGCATGCTCGACGGCGGCTGCGACCCGGCCTACCTGGCGCGCCGGCTCACCCGCATGGCCATCGAAGACATCGGCCTGGCCGATCCGCGCGCCCAGCAGATGGCCTTGGAAGCATGGGACATCTACGAACGCCTGGGCAGCCCCGAAGGCGAACTGGCCTTCGCGCAGGTCGTGCTCTACATGGCCAGCACGGCAAAATCGAATGCCGGCTACGCGGCCTTCAACCAGGCCAAGGCCGACGTGCGCGAGACCGGTACGCAAGAGGTCCCGCTGCACCTGCGCAATGCGCCCACCAAGTTGATGAAGTCCCTCGGCTATGGCGCCCAATACCAGTACGACCATGACGCCGAAGGCGGCATCGCACTGGACCAGACCGGCTTCCCCGATGCCATGGGCGAGCGCGTCTACTACCAGCCGGTGCCGCGCGGCCTGGAACTCAAGCTCAAGGAAAAACTGGACCGCCTGCGCGAGGCGAGGGCACAGGCCCGGGCGGGGCAGGGCAGCGGCGACCATCCGGCGAAGGACGGCTAGCGTGCCTGGGCCGAGTTCTGCCATCGAGAATCCAAATCTCGCGGGAGCGACTGACGCACGCCCCGTCGTCGACCCCTGGAGATTGTGATGCGGCCCGCCGCGATTTCTTCTCGCGTTCTGCCGGTTGCCACGAGCGGCAGGTGCCTCTCATGAACCCCACCCTGTGGTGGCAGTCTCTGATGTTGGCCATGGCCGGCGGTGCACTCGGTTCAGGCCTGCGCTACGCCATCGGCACCAGCCTGCTGCAACGCTTCGGCGCCGGCTTTCCGTGGGGCACGCTCACGGTGAACCTGCTCGGTTCGTTCGTCGCCGGCTTCCTGCTTGTCTGGCTCGACGCACGCGGCCCGTCCAGCTGGCCGTGGCGCGCCCTGCTGATCGTCGGTCTGATGGGCGGCCTGACCACTTTCTCGTCCCTGATGATGGAGTGCCTGGTCTTCGCCCGTACCGACCGCTCCAGCATGATTGCGATCTACCTGGGCATCACGCTCATTGCAGGCCTGCTGCTCGTGTTCCTGGGCGCACGCCTGGGGCTGTCGGTGATCGCCGCCCGCGCGAGCTGAGGCGCTTGGCGGGGCGGGGCGCGCACCGCAAGCCAGGAATCCCACCGCTGCGCGACGCGTCGCTAACAGGGTCTTCTCCCTATTCGGGGCGTTTGTGATCGCGGCTTGCGAGTTGGGTTTTTTGTTGGGGGCGCGGTTTGGTTTGGGCGGTTGGTTTTAATGGCTTACGGTGCGGGCCCCGACCTGCCGGGATGGTGGGTCGCGGTTCGAGCGGCCATCCATGGCCGCACTCACCGCACGTGGGCCATCCATGGCCCACTGACCCACCACCCCGCCAGCTCGGCGCATGGCGCTTTG
>DASWQJ010000306.1:0-1575 GCA_036403795.1 Stenotrophomonas sp. | reverse complement strand
GCAGTAGAGTATCTACAACTATGTAGACATCATCGGACCCATGCCCAAATCACCACCTCAAGCACAGTAAGCGAGAACACCCAACCTTCTCTCAAGGCTGCCACCGCACCAGGGTCATTCGATACAAGATTCACGCTGTTGAACCGGGGGTAATTCGAACGCGGTGCCGGGCAAACGGTGCCTCAGGCGTCACAATGCCCCACAATGGTGCGATCATGGAGAGGTTGCCGCGATGAATGACCCGCTCATTGAGTTGCTGTCGTGCGTGACCGATGCCCGCAGGCCGCAGGCGAAGCGATATGTCCTGGCCAACATTCTTCTGTTCTGCATCTTCGGCTTTTTGTGCGGGGCAAAGTCCTACAAGGCCCTGTGTGCCTTCATCGCGGAGCGTTTCGCGCTGCTGCAGACTGCATTCCCGTCAAAGATGACGCGCGCACCTGCACCATCGACCTTGTGGCGGATCATCGGCCTGGTTGAGGGCGGGGCATTGGAAGCGGCGTTCCGCCGGCATGCAGCGATGCACCATGCCGCGCTCGGCGGCGGCCCCGGAGAGGTGGTCGCGCATGACGGCAAAAGTCTGGCGGGCAGCTACGACACGGCCAACGACACGAAAATGTCGCAGGTGCTCAGGGCGTTCGCGGTGGGCACGAAGATCATCCTCGGGCACGTCGCCATCCTGGTGAAGAGCAACGAAATCCCGGCGATGCAGGCGCTGGTGCGCGAACTCGGCTTGGCGGAGGTGCTGTGCACGGCCGATGCGATGCATTGCCAGATCAAGACCATCGCCGCAGTGAAGGCGTCCGGCGCCGAGGCGCTGCTGCAGGTCAAGGGCAACCAGCCAAGCCTCGAAGCGGCGTTCGAGGTGCTCCCGGTCCGGCACGAGCCGGAGGATTGCCATGTGGAGACCGGCAAAATACGGCGCAACCGCCAGGAAAAACGCGTGGTCGAAGTATTCCGGGCAGGCCGCATTCTGGACCTTCCGGAATGGCGCACCGACGTCGTCGAGGCGGTGCGCGTCACCCGCACGGTTCAGCGCCGGGATGTCGCCACCGGCTGGAAATGGCGGTGCACGCACGACGTCGCATGGTATGCATCGACCCGCCAAGGCACCAGCGCTGAGCAGTACGCTGCCGCGACGCGCGGTCACTGGAGCGTGGAGAACCAGGTCCACTACATACTGGACGTTGCCATGCACGAGGACGCCAGCCGGGTCCGCAAGAGCCCGACTATCCTCTCCATCCTGCGCAGCTTCGCCCTTAACATCCTACGGTTCAACAAGGTCAACGACGTCGCCGACGCCCTGTGGCGCAACGCCATGAACCTCAACCGCGTCCTGGCATATGGCGGAACCTGAAGTAATTAGAATCGAATGACCCTGAGGCAAACCCGCCGAAGCAGTTGCCCCGCTCAAGGCGGGCATTGCGGCTTATGAAGCGGCCGATGGCAAGGTCAACTGTCCGACCTTGAAAGCGTTTTTGGCCGAAGCTATGGCGCTGACCGGCGAGTTCAATGATGCCCTGCTGCTGCTCGACGAGGCGACCGCGCAAATCGAACGCCCAGGATGGGAGGAGCGCT
>DASWQJ010000305.1:0-18330 GCA_036403795.1 Stenotrophomonas sp. | reverse complement strand
CAACTGCAGCAACGACAAACCATATTCGGCATGCAGGAACTTGGGCAGCCAGAACAGGAAGAACCACCAGATCGGGTCGGTGAGGAACTTGGCCGCCACGAATGCCCACGCCTGGCGATGCCTGAGCAAGCTGCGCCAGGCCACGCGCACGGGCGGCTCGACGGGATCGCTGCGGATATGCGCCAGTTCCGTGGCAGACAGCGCCGGCTGTTGCTCCGGGGTGCGATACCACAGCAGCCACACCAGCAGCCAGGTGCCACTAAGCAGGCCGGTGAACAGGAAGGCGGATTGCCAGCCCCATTGCGCGGCAATGACCGGCACCAGCAGGGGCGCCAGGATCGCGCCGATGTTGGAGCCGGAATTGAAGATGCCGACGGCCAGCGCACGTTCGCGACGCGGAAACCACTCCGCCACGGTCTTGATCGCCGCAGGAAAGTTGCCCGATTCGCCCAGGCCCAATGCAAACCGCGCCAGCGCGAAACCCACCACGCCGGCGGCCAGCGCATGGCTCATCGCCGCGATGCTCCAGATGCCGATGGCGATCGCATAGCCGATACGGGTGCCATATCGATCCACGATGGCGCCGGCGCACAGCAGGCCGATCGCATACGCGGCCTGGAACGCGGTGACGATGTAGCCGTACTGGATTTCGTTCCAGCCGATCTGCTGCTGCAGGAACGGTGCGAGAACCCCCAGCACCTGCCGATCCACGTAGTTGATGGTGGTGGCGGCCAGCAACATGGCGCAGACACGCCAGCGGTAGTGGCCCGGCTTGCTGGCCGACGCCATCGCATGCACGCGGGCGCTACTCATCGGTGCGCGCTGGTATGGCTGGCGGGCGCGGCAAAGCGGTGGTGTTCTCGAATCATCATCCCTCCCCGGAGACCCGCCAAAATCCAGGCGGTGATAGCGCTATCACTACCACAGCCGGTGCGGTGAATCCCGCCGTGCTGCAGCAAGCGGTTAACCACTGCGGCGCCGCAGAGACGGGAAAAAGCGCGAAGCCTGTTCACCTTCGGCCCGGAACGCTCGGTCGCGGCGCCATGTTGCTTCGCAGCGTGCAGTGCCAGAAGTGGTAGCGCTACCATCCGCCCAGGCCGCCATGCGACGCAGTTCGTCGCCTCCGGCGATCCACAACGATCCGCGGGCCAGACCCACGGAGAAAGTCCGCTGTCACCAGAAACGGGAGGGGAGTACGGTGCAAATCAACCTTGAGAAGAACGCCTTGGCGCGTGCCTTGGGCATGGCGTTGTTCGCCATGGCCAGCACATCGGCCTATGCACAGTCGCAAACGGACCAGGCCGGAACGGCGCAAGCCCCGGCCCAGTCGCCATCCAACGCATCGCAACCTGCCGGCCAGCCCAGTGCGGTCACCGAGCTCGACGCGATCACCGTCACCGGTTACCGCCGCAGCCTGGCGTACGCCACCGAAGCCAAGCGCAATTCGACCGGCTTCACCGATTCGATTTTTGCCGAGGACATTGGCAAGTTCCCGGACTTCAACATCGCCGAGTCCTTGACCCGCATCCCCGGCATCCAGCTGTCGCGCGATGTCAACGGCGAGGGCCTGAACGTCGCGATCCGCGGCCTGCCCAGCAGCTTCACCAAGACCACGATCAATGGTGCACAGGTCGCCACCGCCTCGATCGGCCTGGATGCGACGAACCAGAACCGCGAAGTCGATCTGAACCTGTTCCCGACGGAGTTCTTCAACAAGCTCACCGTCTACAAGACCCCGCAGGCCAGCCTGCTGGAAGGCGGCGCCTCCGGCGTGGTCGACATGCGCAGCACGCGGCCGTTCGACAATCCCGGCACGCACCTGACCTACACCATGCAGGGCGAGTACAACGATATCTCCGAGGAAATCAGCCCGCGCGGCTCGTTCATCGGCAGCTGGACCAACAAGGACGGCACCCTGGGCGCGCTGTTTGGCGTGTCGTCGGTGCGCGGCCGCATCGGCGTGGAAGGCTATGAAACCATCGGCTGGACCAACCCCAACCTGACCAACGCGCAGTGCGGCAATGGTGGTGCACCTGCCGGCTTCCCGGCGCTGGGACAGCCCTGCAACCTGACCGGCGGCAACGGCTGGCGCATTCCGGACACCGTGCCAAACAATGCGGCCACCATCGCCGCGGGCTTGACCCCGGGTGCGCGCATCGACAGCAGCTTGTTGCAGCAGCTCAACCCCGGCCTGAGCATGGACCAGATCGGCGATGCGCTGATCCCGCGCCTGGGCCGCCCGGTACATATGTCCGGCGTGCGCGACCGCGATGGCTACCTGGCCTCGTTCGAGTTCCGCCCCAGCGACACGATGCACTTCTACCTGGACGCGTTGTATTCGGACGCGCACCGCACCAACGACCGCATCGACATGAACCTGGTGGGCCGCAACGGCAACATCATCCCGATGAACATGGTGCTGGACGCCAACAACGTCGTCACCAGCGCCGATTTCACCAATGCGCAGTTCTTCCTCGAAGCGCGTCCCTACCGCGAAGACGTCAAGTACTGGAGCGTCAACCCGGGCGGCACGTTCTGGTTCGGCGACGCCGGTGGCATCAAGCTCGACGTGCAGGCCAACATGAGCCGTAGCTGGATGTTCCGCGAGTCGCCCACGATCCTGGTCAACTCACCGTTCACCACGCTGCAGTACACCAACAACGGTGGCATTCCGAGCTGGAACACCGACCTGGACCTCAACGATCCCAACCTGGGATGGACCAAGACCGGCGGACGGGTCAACGTACAGAACGAAAAACGCGTGACCGAAGTCAGCGGTGCGCACGCCGACCTGCAGTTCGGCGATGACAGCCGAAACCTCAAGATCGGCGTGGCCTACGACAGCTTCGAGCGCCGCATCCAGGGCTTCGACAACAGCCTGGCCTGGCAGACCTATGTATTCGGCGCCGTCTCCGACGAGCAGTTGGCGAGCTACCTGCGGCCGGGTCCGTTCGGCTTTGTCACCGCCGATTTCGGTCGCTTCATGAACGACACCAATTACGCCTTCTATCGCGACAACGCGCCGGAATCGGGCGGTCCGTCCACCGGCGGTTCGACCGGCGGCATCAGCGAAGACACCCTGGGCGCGTACATCGAAGTCAACGGCGATACCGAAGTGTGGAACCGTACGCTGCGCTTCAACGGCGGCGTTCGCTATGCAACCACCGACCAGGAAGTGAGCGGCCCGGTCACCATTGGCGGGGTTCGCCAGTGGCAGACGCTCAAAGGTGACTACGACGAGTACCTGCCGTCCTTCAGCGTGGCTTGGGACGTAGCCGATAGCGTGGTGCTGCGACTGTCCAGCTCGCGGACCATGACGCGTCCGAACCCGAGCTCGATGTTGCCGAACACCAACTTCAGCGACCAGTCCGCGCAGAACGCAACGCAGGGCAATCCGAACCTGGTGCCCTACACCTCGACCAACTTCGACATCGGCGGCGAGTGGTACACCGGTGACGAGGGCTTTGTCGGCCTGACCTTCTTCAACAAGCAAGTGGAGGGTTACACCTACCAGGGCATCAATACGGTTCCGTTCCGCCAGTTGGGCATTCCTTTCGAGGACCTCACCGAGGCCCAGCAGCTGGCGCTGACCCAGCGCGGTGGCCCGGACGTGGCCACGGTGAACGTGCAACAGCAGGTCAATGCCGATGCGCAGTTGGACATCCGCGGTTGGGAAGTGATCTGGGTGCAGCCGCTGGACTTCGTGTTCGACGGCCTGGGCTTCATGGCCAACTACACCGACATCAAGCTGGAGGCGAAGGGCCAGGACGCCGCCAACTTGGCGGGCAACGTGTACGGCGTCTCTCCCAGCCTGTGGAATGCCACCGCCTATTGGGAAAAGGACCGCGCATCCATTCGCCTGTCCTATACCTGGGCCGAGGGCGCGGTGGGCACCGGTCCGAACCAGCAGGGCATCCCGTTCGCCCGCATCTATGGCGAAGATCGCGGCCAGCTGGATCTGTCGGCGAGCTATACGCTGGACTGGATTGCTGGCAGCCCACAGCTGATGTTCAACGTGGTCAATATCACTGGCGAGGAGCGGCGTTCGAACTTTGCCTTCGATAACGCGGTCAATGATCTGTACGATCCAGGGACCACGTACATGCTCGGCCTGCGCGGCAGCTTCTGATCCTGGGAGCTGACCCGGCAGGCAATGGCGACCCGCTCGGCGCGCAAGCACCGGGCGGGTCGCTTTCGTGAGCGCAACCGCAATGGCGCGGTTGTTGCCTCGCATCACCACCACACAGTCCGAGAACGCATGAGCAACCACCAGCAAACCCTGAGTGTCAGCGAAAAAATCGGCTACAGCCTGGGCGACCTGGCGGCGAACCTGATTTTCCAGACGCTGGTGACTTTCCTCGCTTTCTTCTACACGGACGTTTTCAAGATTCCGGCCGCCACCGCGGCCACGATGATCTTCGTCGTCGGCCTGCTGGGTGCCTTCGTGTTCACCCCGGTGATTGCCTTGCTGGCCGACCGCACCGACACCCGCTGGGGCAAGTTCCGCCCGTGGGTGCTGTGGACGGCCGTTCCGTTCGGCGTGCTCTCCCTATTGGCCTTCAGCACGCCGGACCTGGGACCGCAGGGCAAGCTGTTCTACGCCATGGCGACCTATACCTTGCTGGTGCTGGTCTACGCGGCCAACAACCTGCCGTATGCCGCCCTCAGTGGCGTGCTGACCGGCAACATGGCCGAGCGCAACAGCTTGTCGGCCTACCGCTTCGTGGCGGTCATGATCGCCCAGCTGGTAGTGCAGTCGTTCCTGTTGCCGCTGGTGTTGATCCTGGGCGGCGGCGACAAGGTGCAGGGTTTCCACAACGCGATGATGTTGTTCGCGGTGGTGGGTACGATCTTCCTGCTGATCACATTCTTCACCACGCGCGAGCGGGTGGTGCCGGCGCAGGAACAGAAATCCAGCATCCGCCAGGACGTGGCCGACCTGGCCGCGAACCGCCCATGGCGCGTGATGTTGCTGCTGACCATCCTGGTGTTCGTCACCCTGGCATTGAAGGGCGGCATGTACATCTACTACTTCCAGTACTACCTGGATGAGCCGGCGCTTTCTTCGTTCCTGGAGGGTATCGGCTTCAATCGGCTCATTGCCGGATTGAATGCGTTGCTGACCGGGATCGGCCTGACCGCCTTCCATTGGCCGAAGGATGCGCCCACCTCGGCCTTCAGCCTGTTCAACGCGGGCGGCATCATTTTCATGATCGTCGGCATTGGATTCTCCAAGCGATTGGCGGATCGCTTTGGCAAGCGCGACGTGTTTGGCGCCGCGCTGCTGGTGTCCACGCTTTTCATGCTGGCCTTCTACGTGTATCCGCCGGACCGCATCGGGCTGGTATTCGTGTCGCAGATCCTGCACGGCTTTTTCTATGGCATCACCATTCCGCTGTTGTGGGCGAT
Organism: Stenotrophomonas sp.; assembly: GCA_036403795.1. Taxonomy (GTDB): domain Bacteria; phylum Pseudomonadota; class Gammaproteobacteria; order Xanthomonadales; family Xanthomonadaceae; genus Stenotrophomonas_A. The sequence continues at coordinate 12,921 of DASWQJ010000305.1, read as the reverse complement.
GATCGCCGATGTGGCCGATTACTCGGAATGGAAGAACCATCGTCGTGCCACCGCGATCATCTTCTCGGCCATGCTGTGCGGGCTCAAGCTGGGCCTGAGCATCGGCAGTGCACTGGTTGCCGCCATCCTGGCCCATTACGCCTACCAGGCGGGCGCGCCCACGCAACCGCCTTCGGCAGTGGACGGCATCCGCCTGGCCATCAGCGTGTACGCCTCGGCGCCGTTCCTGGCCTGCGTGCTGCTGCTGTTCTTCTACAAGATCAACAAGCCCATGGAGTCGCGCATCGAGCGCGAGCTGGGCGAGCGACGCGCCTTGGCCGGCGCGTCGTCCTGAATCCACGAGGCGTCAGACATGCCGGATCAACCCATCCAGAACGAGGCAACCTTGAGCGACGAACTGCAGGCGCTGGCCGCCAAGGCGATTTCCCAGCCGTTGGTCACCCACATGTACACGGCCGATCCGTCGGCGCACGTCTTTGAGGGAAAGCTGTACGTCTATCCCTCGCACGATGTGGACGGCGGTCCGGCGTTCAACGACAACGGCGATCATTTCGCGATGGAGGACTACCACGTCTTCCGCATGGACGATCCCCAGGGCAAGGCCGTCGATTGCGGGCTCGCCCTGCATGTGCGCGACGTGCCGTGGGCGTGGAAGCAGATGTGGGCACCGAGCGCCGCGTCGCGTAATGGCCGCTATTACCTGTATTTCCCGGCCAAGCGCGAAGACGGCATCTTCCAGATCGGCGTGGCCGTGGGCGATCGGCCGGAGGGCCCGTTCGTGGCCGAGCCATCGCCCATCGAAGGCAGCTACTCGATCGACCCGGCGGTGTTCGTCGATACCGATGGCGAGCAGTACCTGTATTTCGGCGGCATCTGGGGCGGACAGCTGCAGAGCTACCGGGACAACCGCTACGATGCCGCGCACGTCGAGCCCGTCGGGCAGGCGCCGGCACTGGGTCCGCGCGTGGCCAGGCTGCGCGAGGACATGACACAACTCGCCGAACCGTCGCGCGAGATCCTCATCCTCGATGCCGACGGTGCGCCGCTGCAGGCGGGCGATACCGACCGGCGCTATTTCGAAGGACCCTGGATGCATCGCTACCAGGGCAAGTACTACCTGTCGTACTCCACCGGCGACACCCACAACATCTGCTACGCGACCGGCGACAACCCGTATGGTCCGTTCACCTACCAGGGCGAAGTAATGGCGCCGGTGGTCGGTTGGACGACCCACCATGCCATCGTCGAATTCGAGGGCCGCTGGTGGCTGTACTACCATGACGCCTTGTTGTCGGGTGGACAGACCCACCTGCGCTCGATGAAGGTGACCGAATTGCACCATGACGCCGATGGCCGTATCGCCGTGATCCATCCTTATGGCAACGACTGACCGGGCCGCGCTGCCGCTGCCGGCAGGCGAATGCATCGTGCTCAGGCGCGGTGCGCTGGAGGTCGAGGTGGCACCGCAGGCCGGCGGACGCATCGCGCAACTGCGTCATGACGGCGTGGCCTGGCTGATCGGCCCGGACGCGGGTTACCCGGGTGCGATTGCCTGGGGCGCGTATCCGATGCTGCCGTGGGCAGGCCGGCTGCGCGGGGGGCGATTCCACTTCAAGGGTCGCGATTATGAAATCCCGGCCAACCTGGAACGAAACGCCATCCACGGATTGGCGTTCGATGTGCCCTGGCAAGTCGAGGCGCAGGCGCCTGAAACACTGGTGCTGTCCCTGGACCTGGCGGCCGATCCCCGCTGGCCGTTCGGCGGCAGGGCGACACACGAGCTCACATTGCAGGACGATGCACTGCGATTGCGCTTGAGCGTGCAGGCCGGTCCGCAGGCAATGCCGCTGCCGGTACTGGGCTGGCATCCGTGGTTTCGCAAGCAGCGCGATTTCCAGTTCAATCCCACCGCCTATTACCCGCGCGATGCCGAGGGGATTGCGACCTTGCCCCTCGCGGCGCTGCCGGGCCCGCAGGACGACTGCTTTCTCAACGATCAGCCGATCGTGTTGTCGCATGAGGGCCGGACGCTTCGGCTCAGCTCGGACTGCGACCATTGGGTGTACTTCGACGAGCAGCCGCAGGCCACGTGTTTCGAACCCCAGAGTGGCCCGCCGGATACCTTCAATCTTCGCCCCGACCAGGCGCTACAGCCCGGGCAGTCGGCGCAAGCGGAATTCTGGTTGAGCTGGCGCTGACGCCACGCAGAAGGCTTGGCAAGTTTCAGACATCAGAGCGCTTGCCATCGTGCCGGGTGGCGCGGTGGGCAACTAGCGCTTTGCCGGCACTCATGGCCGCCCACCGGCCAGATCCGTGGCATGGCCCGGCGCATCATACCCAACCGGTGACCGAGTAAAGGGCGATCACTACAAACACCGCCAGCGTCTTGATCAGGGTGATGGCGAAGATGTCGCGATAAGACTGGCGATGGGTAAGACCGGTGACGGCCAGCAGGGTGATCACCGCGCCGTTGTGGGGCAGGGTGTCCATGCCCCCGGAAGCCATGGCCGCCACCCGGTGCAACACTTCCATCGGAATGCCGGCCGCCTGCGCGTTGGCGATGAAGGTCTGCCCCATGGCCGCCAATGCGATGCTCAGGCCGCCTGAGGCAGATCCGGTGATGCCCGCCAACGCCGTGACCGACACCGCCTGGTTGACCAGCGGGTCGGGGATGCGTTCCAGCGTGCGTGCCACCACCAGGAAGCCGGGCAGGGCGGCAATCACCGCGCCAAAGCCATATTCCGAAGCGGTGTTCATTGCCGCCAGCAGGGCCCCTCCCACCGCGGTACGGCTGCCTTCGGCAAAGCGCGTGGACACCGTCTGCCAGGCGAACAGCAACACACAGCCGATGCCGGCCAGCAACGCGCCCAGCACCGCCCAGATCGCGGCGAGCTTGGCCACGTCCTGGGTGATCGGCGCCGCCTCGCCCATGGCCGACGGCACGAAACTCAGGCTTGCGCCATACCAATCGGGGATCCACCGGGTCAGCAGGAAATTCACCACGCCCACCACCAGCAGCGGGGCGATGGCCAGCACAGGGTGCGCCAGCCGGGCCTGCTCGAAGGCGGCGGGTTCGTTGTGCAAGGTCGCTCCGCCCGCGTAGCCCTCGCCAGCGCGCAACGCCACGCGTCGACGCCATTCCAGATAGCTCATGCCCAGCGCCAGGATGAAGACGCCGCCCAGCGTGCCCAGCACTGGCGCGGCCCAGGCGTTGGTGCCGAAAAACGCGGTGGGAATGATGTTCTGGATCTGCGGCGTGCCCGGCAATGCATCCATCGTGAAGGTGAAAGCGCCCAAGGCGATGGTGCCCGGGATCAATCGCTTGGGGATGTCGTTCTGGCGGAACAGCTCAGCCGCGAACGGATAGACGGCAAACACCACCACGAACAGCGACACCCCACCGTAAGTGAGCAAGGCACATACCAGCACGATGGAAAGCATGGCGCGTTGCGGCCCCACCAGGCGGATGGTCGCCGCCACGATCGACTTGGAAAAACCGGAGATCTCGACCAATTTACCGAACACCGCGCCCAGCAGGAACACCGGGAAATACAGCTTCAAGAACCCGACCATCCGGTCCATGAACAACCCGGTGAACATCGGTGCGACCAATGAGGGGTCGGTCAGCAGCACCGCGCCCAAGGCGGCCACCGGCGCGAACAAGATGACGCTGTAACCGCGGTAGGCGACGAACATCAGGAAGCACAGCGCCGCCAGCACGATCAAAAAGGACATCCGTGACTCCCCGGCACCGGCCGACATGACGATGGCCGCGAGTATCGACAGTGGCCAGGGGAAGCGGCACCTGTACAAACGTACGATGCCGGGCGGTCGCACTTGGCTCTAGCCTTCACCGTCATTGGCGGCACCTGCCGTCCGGCGAGTCATACCTGGGAGGAGGGAGACCATGAAGCACACCTATTTGAGCCTGGCCATCGGCGGCGTCCTGATGGGGGCCGCGCTCGCGCCCGCCTGGGCACAGGACGGCAGCGGCAACGCTTCCACGGCAGGCGAGGCGACCGAGCGCACCACCACCACCACGCTGCAGTCGATTACCGTCAGTGCGCGCAAACGCGAGGAAACCCTGCAGGAAGTGCCGGTGGCGGTCACTGCGTTCACGCCCGAGGCCATCGACAAGCTCGACATCCAGGACCTCAGCGATCTCGACGAGCAGGTGCCCAACCTCACCATCTACGCCGCGCGCGGCTCCACCAGCACGGTGACCGCCTACATCCGCGGCATCGGCCAGTCCGATCCGCTGTGGGGCGTGGATCCGGGGGTGGGCATCTATCTGGACGATGTCTACATCGCCCGTCCGCAGGGCGCGTTGCTGGACGTGTTCGATGTCGGCCGCATCGAGGTGCTGCGCGGACCGCAGGGCACGCTGTATGGCAAGAACACCATTGGCGGTGCCATCAAGTACATCTCGCGCGGGCTCAGCCAGGACACCGAGGGCTTTGGCGAAGTGCGCGTAGGCAACTATGGCCAGCTCGATGCCAAGGCCGGCCTGGGCGGTTCGATCGGCGGGCGCGATAGCGGGCTACGCGCCCGCGTGGCGGTGGCCAGCCTCAACCATGACGGCTACGGGGAAAACCTGCTCAACGGGCAACCGGTCAGCGACAAGCAGATCAACGCGGCCCGCCTGCAACTGGGCGCCTATGCCAGCGACGAGCTCGACTTCCAGTTCGCGCTGGACTGGATGGACGACCAGTCCGGCGTGCGGGGTGCGCAGATGCTGGCGCGAAACGCCCTGGCACCGGCTTACCCACCGTTGGGCAGCCGCTACGACATCCGCAGCGGCATGCCCAACGTCAACGACACCACCATGAAGGGCGCGTCGGCCACGATGAATTGGCGGCCCAGCGAAGATTGGGCGTTCAAGTACATCATCGCCAAGCGCGAATCCGATACCGACACCAACATCGACTTCGATACCACCCCGCTCAAGCTGGTCGACGTGCATGCGCTGTACAACGACAGTCAAGTAAGCAACGAGGCGCAACTCAACTTCGATGCCGGCGGCAAGGCGCGCGGCGTGATGGGCGTGTTCTGGTTCGACGGCGACGCCGGCGGCCGGGTGCTGAACTACTTCTCCAATCCGCTGTTGCCGCCAGCGTTGACCAATCCGTTGCTGGGCGACACCCAGGGTTACGTGAACACCCAGAGCCTGGCCATCTATGCGGACTGGACCTTCGACCTGACCCAGCGCCTGAAGCTGGACGTAGGCGCGCGCTACACCGACGAAGACAAGCACGCGGTCGCGCTGAATCGCTTCTTCACCGATACGACCTACAGTACGTCCTGGGGCACGGCGGCCAACTTCGACAAGACGGTCAACTTCAAGAACGTCTCGCCCAAGGCCTCGCTGGACTACCAGATCACGCCAGACATCATGGCCTATGCCTCGGCCAGCCGCGGCTTCAAGTCCGGCGGCTTCAACATCCGCGCCAACACCACGGCGGTGCCGCGCTCGGGCGAGCCGTTCGACGATGAGACCGTGGACAGCTACGAGATCGGCACCAAGATGGGCTTCTGGGACCAGCGCGCGTTCTTGAACCTGGCCTACTTCTACAACAAGTACAAAGACATCCAGCTGTCGGTGTTCACCGAATACACGCTGCCCAATGGTGCGCAGACCTTCTTCGGCGACTTCACCAACGCCGGCCGTGGCCACGTGCAGGGCCTGGAAGCCGAATACCAACTGCTGCCCACCGAGCACTGGTTGATCAGCGGCAACCTGGCCTGGCTCGACGCCAAGTACGACGAGTTCATCGACCGTGGCGTGGACATCGCCGACAGCCAGCGCTTCACCAACGCGCCGGAGTTCTCCGGTGCATTGAACGTGGAGTACCGCACCGCGCTGGCCAACGGCGGCAACTTGTCTGCGCGGGTGACCTATTCGTACCAAAGCGAGGTGTGGCCCACCACCGACCTCAGTCCGCTGATCATGCAGCCGGGCTACGGCCTGCTGAGCGCCGGAGTGATCTGGCGCCTGGACGATGCGTGGACCTTCTCGCTGGAGGGCAGCAACCTTACCGACGAGGCATTCCGCACCACCGGTTACAACATCGGTGCCTATGGTGTGCTGACCGGGTTCTACGGCCCGCCGCGGTTGTATTCGGTCACGGCACGCTACCGCTTCTGAGCGGGTGCCGGCAGGCATCGGCGGTGCCACGCAGGCCCGCGCGGCGGGGACGGATGAGGTCCGCCCCCGTTGCGCTATTCTCGGTCCCGGGGGAGGGAGGAGGCCGCTGTGCGCAGTAGCAAGGGCGAGCACGCCATGACGTTCCGTGCAGTGGGCAAGTGCCTGCGGGCGTGTCCATGCTGAGTCTGTGGACGGTCGCCGCGGCCAGCCTGGCCTGGCTGGCGCTGATGTTCGGCACGGCCTTGTTCGGCGAGCGCCGGCCGACGGTCCTGGCGCGCCATTGGCATCACGTGTACGCGCTGTCGCTGGCCGTGCACTGCACCTCATGGACGTTCTACGGCACGGTTACCCAGGCAGTTCGCTATGGCTGGCCGCTGCCGCCGACGTTCGTCGGCGCCATCCTGTTCTATGCGCTGGCGGTGGGTTTCATGGGCCGGTTGGTGCGGCTGGCGCGCGAAAGCAATGCCACCTCGCTGGCCGACCTGATCGCCAGCCGTCTCGGCAAGGATGCATGGCTGGCGGCGGTCGTCACCTTGGTCGCGGCGCTGGGCCTGATCCCTTACATCGCCCTGCAGCTCAAGGCCGTGGCGATGAGCTTTGCCACCTTGACCCTGCAGGCGCCCGGGCGCGCGCACGGCCTGCCGTTCTGGCGCGACGGTGCGTTGTACGTGGCGTTGGCCATGGCCTTGTTCGCGATGCTGTTCGGCACGCGCCGGGCCAGTGCCACCGAGCACAACCGCGGCCTGGTGTTGGCGATGGCGTTCGAGTCGGTGTTCAAGTTGATCGCGATGCTGGCCCTGGGTGCCTTCGTCTGGTTTGGCCTGGATCTGCCCGCTGCCTCGACACCCGTTGCACCGGCGCCGGCCAACACCGGTGGCTTCCTGCCTTTGGTCTTGCTGGGTGCGCTGGCGATGTTCATCCTGCCGCACCAGTTCCATGTTGGCGTGGTCGAGTGCCGCGATGAACGCGACGTACGCACGGCGCGCTGGCAGTTCCCGCTCTATTTGCTGCTGATTGCCTTGCCGGCCCTGCCGTTGGCCAAGGCCGGCGCCGCGTTGCTGGGCGAGCGCGTGCCTTCGGACATGTACGCACTGGCGCTGCCCTTTGCGTACGGCCACAAGGGCATTGCGCTGTTCGCGTTCCTGGGCGGCCTGAGCGCCGCCACCGGCATGGTGGTGGTCAGCACGCTGACCTTGAGCCTGATGATCGGCAACCACTGGTTTGCGCCCGGCTTGTTGCGTGGCGCGTGGTCGCGCAGTGGCCGCAGCGGTGACGCGGATCGTCGCGCCGACCTGTTGTTGCTACGGCGCACCGGCATCGTGGCGATCATGCTGCTGGCCTGGGCCTACAGTCGCCTGATCAGTGGCAACGACGCGCTGGCCGACGTGGGCGCGGTGTCGTTCTCGGCACTGGCCACCTTGGCGCCGGTCCTGGGCTTTGCGCTGTGGCGGCCGCAGACGCCGGCCCGTGCGGCCATCGCCGGCGTGGTGGCGGGCTTTGCCGCATGGGCCTGGGTGCTGCTGGTGCCGAGTCTGGTCGCCGCGCTCGGTGCCAACCCTGCCTGGCTCGAGCACGGGCCCTTGGGATGGGAATGGCTGGCGCCCAACCGCCTGTTTGGATTGACCGGCTGGAGCGCCTTGGGCCGTGCGGTGGGCATCAGCCTGTTCATGGGCACGGCGGTCACCTGGCTGGTGATGACCTTGCGCGCCGACGCGCCACGGCGTGCGCGCGGCCGACTGGATGCGGCGACGCTGCGCAGCGCAGGCCAACGTTTCCTGCGGCCGGAACGGGTCGCCGAATTGCTGGTCGATGCACCGCGCAGTGGACCGGTGCCTTCGGCGATCGAGGTAGCGGTGGAGCGCGAACTGTCGGCGGTGCTGGGTTCGGCGTCCACGCGATTGCTGCTGGATGCGGCGCGCCGCGAAACCGGCGAGCTTGAAGCGATGGCGGTGATCGTCGGCGAGGCCTCGCAAGATCTGCGCTTCAACCAGCAGGTGCTGCAGGCAGCACTGCAGAACATGAGCCAGGGCATCAGCGTGATCGACCGCGAGCAGCGCCTGGTCGCCTGGAACCGACGTTACGCGCAGATGTTCGATTTCCCCGATGAGATGCTGCAAGTGGGCCACCCCATCGTGGCGCTCACACGTTGGGCGCTGCAGCGCATGCCCGAGCGCGGCGCCAACGAGCGGGCGGTGGATCGCCGCCTGGCCCTGATGCGCGCCGGCACCGCCCACCTGTCCGAGCGCGTGTTCCCCGATGGCAGCATCGTGGAAATCCGCGGCAATCCCATGCCCGGCGGCGGGTTCGTGGCCACGTTCACCGACGTGACCGCGTTCCGGATTACCGAAGCCCAGTTGCTGCGCAGCAACGAAACCCTCGAGCAGCGGGTCGGCGAGCGTACCGCGCTGCTGGAAGCGGCCAAGCGCGAGGCCGAACGTGCAAACGATGCCAAGAGCCGGTTCCTGACGGCGATCGGCCACGACCTGCTGCAACCGCTGCACGCCGCGCAATTGTTCACCGACACGCTGGGCCAGCAACTGGCCGTGCCCGAGCAACGCGTCGTGGCCGCCCAGGTGCGCGGGGCGCTCGATTCCACCACCGACCTGCTGACCGGGCTGCTCGACATGTCGCGCCTGGAAGCCGGTGGACTGCTGCCGCAACCGCGCGACTTCCCGTTGGCCGACGTGCTCGAACCGCTGGCCTCGGAGTTCGCCATGCTCGCGCGGGCCCGCGGGCTGTCATTCCGGTACGTGGGCAGCCAGGCCTGGGTGCATAGCGATCCCCAGCTGCTGCGACGGGTGATCCAGAACTTCCTGGCCAACGCGGTGCGCTATACCTTGCGCGGCCATGTGCTGCTGGGGGTGCGACGGGACGGCGGGCACGTGCGGGTGGAAGTGCACGACAGTGGCCCCGGCATTGCGCTGGCCGAGCAGCAGGTGATTTTCGAGGAATTCCGGCGCGGCGAATCCACGGCGGGGCAGGGGCTCGGACTCGGCCTGGCGATCGCCGACCGCATCGCGGGGTTGCTGGACGCGCCGATCGGGCTATACAGCGTGCCGGGTCGCGGCACCGCGTTTTCGCTGAGACTGCAGCGCGTATGTGCCCTGGCGCCGGTGCCCGCGCTGCCGCCAGTGAGCACGTTGGCGGGCTTGCGCGTGTTGGCCGTCGACAATGAGCCGCAACCGCTGCAGGCGCTGGCGGGCCTGCTGCGTGGCTGGGGTTGCGAGGTGCTGACCGCCCGCGATCGGCTGCAGGCGGCGGAGGTACTCGACCAAGGGCCCGCGGCGATTTGGCTGTTCGACTATCACCTGGCCGATGGCGACACCGGCGTGGCGCTGCACGCCGATCTGGGTGCACGCTTTGGCAACACGCCGACCTTGATCCTCAGTGCCGACGACGGCTTGCAGACCCGCCGCAGCGTGCTCGAGCAGGGCCTCACCCTGCTGCAGAAGCCAGTGCGTCCATTGGCGCTGAAATCCATCCTCGATCGCCTGCTGGCCTCGCGCGCGGCCTCGGCTGCACCTTGACGCGCGGGGTCAGGCATCCACGCGCTGCGAGGGGTCTCGAAGTTCGAGTTCGCGCAGCACGACCGAGGCCTGGGTGCGGTTGCGCACGCCCAGGCGTTCGAATATCGCCGACAGATGCGCCTTGACCGTGCGTTCCTGCACATCCAGGCGATCGGCGATCTGCTTGTTCAACAAGCCTTGCGCGACCAGGATCAACACCCGGAACTGTTGCGGCGACAGACTGGCCAGCCGCGCCGCCAGCGCGCTGTCGTGCGCCGAGGAGCGCGAATGGAGCACGGACGCGCGCAACGAGGCCGGCAGCCATTGTTCGCAGGCCATCACACTGCTGATCGCCTGCCGCAGCTCGTCCAGTCCCGCACTCTTGGGCAGGTAGCCCGCCGCGCCGTGGTCCAGTGCGCGCCGCACCACCCGGGGATCGTCATTGGCCGAGACCACGATGACGGCCACCGCCGGATGCTGCGCGCGGATCGCCGCCAGCCCGGCCAACCCGTGGCTGCCGGGCATGTGCAAGTCGAGCAGGATGAGATCGATGCCCGGTGCAGCGTCGAGTGCGGCAAGCGCTTCTTCCAGCGTGGCCGCTTCCTCCACCCGCAGGTCGCTCACCGCGTCGGCCGCGGCTTGGCGCAGGGCGCTGCGGAACAGCGGGTGGTCGTCGGCGATCAGCAGGTGCGGCATGGCGCTGAGAGTACCGTCATTGCGCGGTCCAGCCACCATCCATCGGAAACGCCGCGCCGGTCACGTTGTGCGCTTCGGGCCGGCACAGCCATAGCGCCAGCGCGGCGATGTCCTGCGGCAGCGACATCCGCTGGCTTGGTTGCTTTTCGGCCAACAGCGCCCGCACCCCGTCGTCGCGGCTTCCGCCTCCGCGGTGCGCCTGGACCTGCGGCTCGATCAGCGGTGTCTCCACCCAGCCAGGGCAAATGCAATTGACCGTGACGCCGCCGCTGGCACGATCGCCACAGGCCGCATATTCCAGCGCCGCCGATTTGCTCAGGCCTACCAGGCCAAACTTGCTGGCCACGTAGGGCGCCTTGTCGCGCGAAGCGACCAGGCCATGCACCGAGGCGATATTGACCACGCGTCCGAAACCGCGCTCGCCCATGCCCGGCAGCACCCGCCGCATGCCATGGAATGCGGCGCTCAGGTTGATGGCCAGTATCGCGTCCCACTTGGCGACCGGCATCTGTGCGAGCGGCGCGGCATGCTGGATGCCCGCGTTGTTGACCAGGATGTCGGGCGTGCCCCAGGCCGCCCACTCGCTAATCATCGTCTCGATCTGCGCCGGGTCGGCCAGGTCTGCCGCAAAGTGCCGGGCGTGGCCCTGTTCGCCGCGCACCTGTTGCAGCGCCTGGGCGATCTGATCGGCATCGCCCAGCCCATTGATCGCCACGCGCGCACCGGCCCGCGCCAATGCCTGTGCAATGGCCAGTCCGATGCCGGAAGTGGCGCCGGTGACCAGTGCGTTGCGGCCCAGCAGGAAGGCGTCGCTCATGGGAATGTCGTGGTGGGGGTTGCCGGAAACTAGCAGGAAGCCACGTTGGCGCGAGTGGTACGAAAGTACGATGGAAAGCCCGTGGCCCTTTGCTAGCGTGCCGGCATGAAGACTTCCTTGATGAACCTGGCGGGTGGGCTGCTGTTCGGCATGTCGTTGGCCCACGGCGCGGTGGCGGCCCAGCCGGCCGGGCCATTTGGCGCCGAGCGCGAGAGCGTGCATCGCGACGGGGACGATCTGCTCACCGCCGGGCTGGGCCTGGCGGGATTGCGCGCCATGGCGCCGCCAGCCTTCGCCGATCCCGCGCTTCCCACGCCGGCCGAGGCGCGCCGCCGTGCGTTCTGGAGCAACTGGCGCGGCATCGCCGACCTGGCACCGGGCGGCGGTTACGGCGAGCGCTACGGCAGCCTGGCGAACGTGCCGGGCCGCGAGTTCACCGCCTACGCGCGGCTGCCGGATCGACACCAGCCGCATCGCGTGCTGGTGCAGGTACCCGACAACTTCGACACGCAGAAGCGCTGCCTGTTGGTGACCGCTTCGTCGGGCTCGCGCGGCATCTACGGCAGCATCGCCGTCGCCGGCGCCTGGGGTTTGCCGCGCGGCTGCGCGGTCGCCTACACCGACAAGGGAGCCGGCACCGATTATGTCGACCTGGCAAGCGCTGCGGCCGTCGGACCCGAGGGCGTGGCAGGACCCGATTCCCCGGCCGCCTTCGCCCCCGCCGCCGCGCACGGCCCCGGCGTGGCCTTCAAGCACGCGCATTCGCAAGACAACCCCGAGGCCGATTGGGGCCGGCATGTGCGCCAGGCAGCCGAGTTCGGATTGCAGGTGCTCAACCGCGCGGTGCCGGGCAAGGCGCCTTATACCTTCGAGAACACGCGCGTGATCGCGGTGGGGATCTCCAATGGGGGAGGCGCCGTGCTGCGTGCCGCCGAGCTCGACCCCGGCGGCAAGCCGTGGCTGGCGGCGGTGGTGGCCGGTGAGCCCAGCGTGTTGGCGCCGGGAAAAGCCGGGCGAGCGCTGTACGACTACGTCACCGAGGCAGCGCTGCTGATGCCGTGCGCCCTCTACGGCATGGAAGGGCTTCCGCAGCCGCCACTCAGCGCGCAGCTGCAGGCGCAAGGGGCCGCTCGCTGTGCCTCGCTGGCGGTGCAGGGTCTGGTCACGGGCACCGATGCGACGTCGCAGTCGGCCGATGCGCGCCGGCAGTTGATGGCACAGGGCTGGACCGAAGCGTCACTTCGCAGTGGCGCGTTGTCGGTCGGCTTCGACTTGTGGCGCAGTGTTGCGGTCGCCTATGCGTCGGCTTACGGTCGCTACGCGTTTGACGCGCATCCCTGCGGTTATCGCTATGCGGCGATGGGCACCGATGGCGCGCCGCGTGCGGCGACCGGGCTCGAGCGGGCGGCCTGGTGGAGTGATGGCAGCGGCATTCCACCCGGTGCGGGCATCGGCGTGGTGGACCCGCAGGCCCAGCCAGGTGCAGACCCCACGTTTGCAGGCTTGCAATGCCTGCGCGCCCTGTGGACCGGCCATGATGCGCACGCACGGCGTGTCCAGGCCGGCATCGCGCAGACGCGCGCGGCGCTGCCGCGCAAGCACTTGCCCATCGTGGTGGTGCATGGCCTGGATGACGGCTTGATTCCCCCGGCCTTCAGCAGTGCGCCGTATGTGGCGGCCGCCCGCGCCGCTGGCCGCGATGTCCGGTACTGGCAGGTGCCGCATGTGCAGCACTTCGATGGTTTCCTGGGGTTGCC
>DASWQJ010000304.1:0-11327 GCA_036403795.1 Stenotrophomonas sp. | reverse complement strand
AACCTGACCCCGTTTTCCGGACCCGACCCCGTTTCGCCTTCAGCCGCCGCCAAGCCCGAATGTGCCGACTACCGATACGCATCCGGGCGCCCGGCGCGGCGACATCTGAATAGGCCGTACCGAGCCGATCACTTGACGACTGGCAAAGTTCTTTTGTTTCATGGTCTTATTGGGAGTAATTCATCCCGAACCCGATGTGCCGATGATCCGTAGCGCGCTGGTCTGCCTGTCCACCCTTCTTCTGGCCGCCTGTGCCACCCAGGCCCAGCCGCCGGCGCCTGCCGGCAAGCCGCCTGCCACGCTTGGCCAGACCTTGCCGCCCAAGCCTGGCACCCCGGTCGAAGCCGCCCCCGAAGCCACCGCGCTTCCCCCGGTCGACCTCACCCCCGTCCCCTTCGAAACGGCGCGCGCCAACTTCGTGCGCGACACCGCCACCCGGTTCGGCATCGACCCCCGGCAGATCGAACAGGTCCTCGCCCAGGCACAGTTCCGCGACCCCATCGTGGCCGCGATGTCGCGCCCGGCCGAACGCGTCAAACCCTGGAACGAATACCGGCCGCTGTTCATCACGCAGGCGCGCATCGATGGCGGCCGCGCCTTCCTGGAAGAACATCGCGCGCAACTGAGCCAGGTCGAAGCGGCCACCGGCGTACCGGCCCAGGTCATCGTCGCCATCATCGGCGTGGAAACCAGTTACGGCGCCAACACCGGCAAATACCGCGTACTCGACGCCCTCTACACCTTGGCCTTCCGCTATCCGCGCAGTGGCGATCCCGCCAAGCTCGAACGCGAAGTGCGCCGCGAACTGTTTTTCCGCGATGAGCTCGCCCAGCTGTTTGCCCTGGGCCAGGAAGAAAAACTCGACATCACGACGCTGATCGGCAGCTATGCCGGCGCGATGGGCATGGGCCAGTTCATGCCCTCGAGCTATCGGCAATTTGCCGTCGACGGCGATGGCGACGGACGCCGCAACCTCTTCACCGACTACGACGACGTGTTTGCTTCCATCGCCAACTACTTCGTCAAGAAGGGCGGCTGGGTGCGTGGCGGGCAAGTCGCCGTACCTGCCACCTTGGCCGCCGGCCACGACGCGTTCGATCCGACCGATTGGACGCCGGTCCACACCCTGGCCGACCTGTCCCGGCGCGGTTACCACCCGGCCGCCCCGGTGGTCGCCGGCACCCTGGCCACGCCCATCACCCTGGCAGACAGCGACGGCAAGCAGTACTGGCTGGGCTTCCAGAATTACTACGCGATCACCCGCTACAACCTGTCGAAAATGTATGCGATGGCCGTGTTCCAGCTGTCCGAGGCCATCGCCGGAAAGGAGTTGCCCCCGGCATGAACAAACACCTCTGGTGGTTGCCCGCGCTGCTCATCCTCGCCCTGTCGGCGTGCAGCAGCGCCCCCAAGAAAACCCCGTCTGGTGCTTCGGCGGGCAAACCGGTGAAGGGCCTCAAGGTGGAAGGCAAACAGCCCGCGCGCGTGGCCACCGGATGCCCCGCGACCTCGCCCTATGCGCCCGCCCGGGAAGACCCGTCCACGCGCGGCAACTACACCGCCGGCGGGCTCTACAAACCGGGTGTCAACGACACCACGCCGGACTACATTCCCAACGTGGCCTGCATTCCCGAGCCGCTGGTGAGCAATGAGCCGCGCTCATCGATTGGCAACCGCACGCCCTATCAAGTGTTGGGCAAGACCTACAAAGTGATGGACGACGTGCACGGTTATGTCGAATCCGGCACCGCCTCGTACTACGGCAACAAGTTCCATGGCCGGCTGACCTCCAACAAGGAGGTCTACGACATGTACGCCTTCACTGCCGCGCACAAGACCTTGCCGCTGCCCAGCTTCGCGCTGGTGACCAATCTGGACAACGGCGAGTCGGTGGTGGTGCGCGTCAATGATCGCGGCCCGTTCCACGACGGCCGCGTGATCGATCTCAGTTATGCCGCCGCCATCAAGCTGGGCATCACCCAGCGCGGCACCGGCCGGGTCCAGGTTCGCGGGCTGACCGAAGACGACAACGGCGACCTGTTGGCACGACGCCGCGCCACGGGTGCCGCACCGGCCGCCGTGGCCGCTGCCGCCAGGCCTTCGCCGTCAGCGGCCAAACCGGACAACAGTCGCATCGACGAACTGGTCAAGCGCCTGCCCGATTCCGCGCCGGTCGCCCCACGCAGCACCGCCTCACCGGCCAATGCGGTGGCCACGGTGGCGCGCGCCGCCACGGCCGATGGCGAGCGTTGGCGCTATCGCGTGGCCGATTCGGCCCATCCCGGCGATGCGGACAATTTCGATGCCTGGATGAAGGCGCAGGGCGTGCGGGTGGCGACCGGCAAGCCCGGCAAGCCGAGCAACGCGCCAGATTCGACGATGGCGGTGCGGGCTGTCTCCGCGACCGCGGCCACCACCAGTGCGGTGGCCGCCGCCGTCCCGGCCGCCGTCGCAGCGACCGTCATGCCGTCGCGCGCGGTTGCGCCAGCGCCTACCGCTGCGCAAAGCGCGTTGGGCAACATCTTGTTGCAGGTCGCCAGCTTCGCCAAACGCGAGAATGCCGATCGCGCGCTCGGCCAGTTGTCCTCGGCGGGCATCGTCGGCGCCAGCATCAGCGACATCGCGACCGGCGGACGCACGTTGTGGCGGCTGCGGGTGAATGCGCCCGACCACGCGAGCGCGACGGAACTTGCCACCCGCATTGCCGGTCTGGGATTCGGTCGCCCTACCATCGTCAACTGACCACCGCGCCCGCCTCCGGGCGGTCGCTGCCGGCGTGCCTGCCAGTGCGCCTACAATGACGCTTTCCCCGGCCCTTACGGGTCCTTTGGCCCCTTGGGCCACGATCGGCCCTCGCAGGGGGTCGCAGGAGTTGTTGTTCGATGAAATTCCGCTTCGCTGCCGCCGCCGCGGCCACGCTTGCCGCCGGCCTGGTATTCGCGCAGACCCCGATGCCGCAACCGGCCCCGTCGCCTGCCGCCGCGGCGCCCGCCACGCTGCCGGTGCCGCCTCCGCCTGCGCCGGCGGTCTCCAAGGCCTGGATCCTGATGGACTACGCCTCCGGCCAGGTCCTGGCAGGCGAGAACATCCACCAGCAACTGGCACCGGCCAGCATCACCAAGGTGATGACCTCCTATGTCGTCGCCGCCGAGCTCAAGAACGGCAAGGTCACCCGCGACGACCAGGTCATGATGAGCGAGCGCGCCTGGCGCGAGGGGGGCGCCGGCACCGATGGCAGCTACAGCGGGTTCCCGGTCAACCAGACGGCGCGGCTGGAGGACATGGAAAAAGGCATGGCCATCCAGTCCGGCAATGACGCCGCCATCGCCCTGGCCGAACACGTGGCCGGCAGCGAGGAGGCGTTCGCCTCGTTGATGAACAGCTACGCCGCCAAGATCGGCATGAAGGACTCGCACTTCGTCAACGCACACGGCCTGAGCGCCGAAGGCCATCACTCCAGTGCCTACGACCTGGCGCAATTGGGCCGGGCGATGGTCCGCGATTACCCGGAAACCTACGCGTACAACAAGATCAAGGAATTCACGGTCGGCAGCATTACCCAGCCCAATCGCAACCTGCTGTTGTGGCGCGATCCCAGCGTGGACGGCATCAAGACCGGCCACACGTCCGAGGCCGGCTATTGCCTGCTGAGCTCGGCCAAGCGCGGCGACCAGCGCCTGATCGCCGTGGTGATGGGCGACACCTCTGAAAAGCAGCGTGCCGAAGACAGCCTGGCCTTGTTGAACTGGGGTTTCCGCTTCTTCGAGACCCATCGCCTGTTCGAGCCGGGCAAGGTCGTGGCCCAGCAGAAGGTATGGAAAGGCGCGCAGGACCAGGTCCAGCTGGGCGTGGCCGAGCCGTTGCTGGTGATGGTGCAGCGCGGTCGCTACAACGATCTCAAGCCGAGCATCGAAATACCCAAGAACCTGCAGGCGCCGATCAAGGCGGGACAGGCGGTCGGCATGGTCAAGGTGTCGCTGGACGGCAAGATCGTCGCGCAGGCGCCCCTGGTGGCGATCAGCGCGGTCGAAGAAGGCGGTTTCTTCAAGCGACTGTGGGACAGCTTCTGGATGTGGTGGGAAGCCGAATAAAGGTTGAAGAAAAAGCCGGCGAAAGCCGGCTTTTTCGTGCGCTGTCAGTGGCCGGCCGATCGAGCAGGCGAATCACAGCATGCGGCTGATCGTGAAGCTGCCATACACCGGCAGCTCTTTCTGGGTCTCGAATTCGCGGGTGCGGTGGTAGCGGGCGAGCGCGAATTTCCAGCGCCCGCGCATGATCGCCAGGCCATAGCCCAGGTCGGCCACGAACGGTCGCTTGTCCACGCTGTGGCTATTGCGGAAGGTGTTGCCGTCCAGGGTGATGTCGCGCACCACCCACCGCCCGTCGGTGGTCAGGAACAGGTGGCTCGACCAGCCGGCCGAACGCCCGTGCTGGCTGGGTGCCGTGTTTTCACCGGCCGGCCGCAGCGGCGTGCTGCCGAAATCATCCGGCAACTTCCAGCCGAATCGCAGCTCGCCACCCGCATTGGCATAGGTCGCCCGGTTGCCGAGCGCACCCCCCCAGTGACTGATGAAGTCCCAACCCCAACCACTCGCGTTGACCGGCGGATAGCGCCACATGCGCTCGTGCACCAAGCCGATCAACGGCTCGTTGTGCAGTTGGTTGTCCCAGCCCTGGAACTTGTCGTCGCCGATCAACTCGTGGATCGCGTTTTGCGCCTGCTCGGCCAGTGACCACGGCCCCACTACGCCCAACTGCAGCTGCGTAGTGCGCAGGTGGGAGTCATTGCGCGCGTTGTAGCCGAAGCTGGCCATCAGGATACCGGCATAAGGGCGATCGTCGGGGATAAGGTCTTTGCGCGTGTAGTCGGAGGGCGTGTAAATGCCCTGGCCCAGGCTGAAGACCATGTTCTGCTGCTGGAACTCGCCCGGGTGCAGGCGCTCGACATGGCGGTTCACCCACCGCGCCAACCGCGGCAAGCACGGGTCGTCGGTGTAGTCGGTGAGGTTGGGCGACACGAAGGTGATGGCGGCGCCGTTGGAATAGCCCTGGTCCTGGTCCTGGCCGCCGAACAGGTCATTGTCAACGCGGAAATTAATCGCGGGCGGCGTCTGGTCCAGCGTGCTCTGTTCGCATTGGTCCGCGGCCTTGGCCAGGGACGGCATCAGGCAAAGCGCGCTCAGCGCGGCTGCCAGCGACGCGGGCAGCTTTCGGATCACGGGCATGGGCAGGTCTGTGGGGTGGGGAGGGGGTTGATGCTGAACAAGCATGCACGCCGGCAACGTGAATGGGCTTGCACGATCGTGTGAAGATAGCCCCGCCGACGCACCCCCACCAGCCGTGCCCAGGTCAACAGAATGTTGCGCGATTGGGATGCGCTCGTTCCGGCTCGGCACCCCGGATCTTGTGGACTATCATGACTGCGGGATGCCAGCCATCCCGGGGAACACGGAGGTTCCACCGCAATACCTCCGTGTGAAATGGTCTGCGCCCGGCATGGGCGCTTGTACGGAGTGAAGTAAAGATGAGGAATATCTCTACGCCGATCGCACTGACGGCGGGACTGCTGGGCCTTTGTGTCGCCATGTCAGCGCCACTCGCCCACGCCGGATTCAAGGATGCCTTCAAGGGCAACGCACAAGAGCAACGCAAGCAGGGCGAGGCCGAGATCCCGGTCTGCGCCAAGCCGTTGGGCACCATCGCCGTCCTCGAGGCGGAAGACGCCGTCAACTGGTGGAGCGGGCAGCAGCTGCCGGCGCCGTCCAAGCTGATCAAGGTGTTCGTCAACCGGTCTCACTGCTTCACCCTGGTCGATCGCGGCGCAGGTCTGGCCGCTGCACAGGGCGAGCGCGACCTGGCCGCCAGCGGCGAGCTGCGCAACCGGTCCAACCTCGGCAAGGGCCAGATGAAGGCCGCCGACTACGTGTTGGTCCCCGACCTGGTGGCCCAGAACAGCAACGCCGCCGGCAGCACCATTACCGGTCTGTTGGGCGGCCTGGTGGGCGGAAACGCGGGCCAGGCCATCGGTGGCCTCAACTTCAAGAAGAAGACTGCCGATGTCGTGCTGACCCTGACCGACGCCCGCTCCACCGAGCAGGTCGCCATGGCCGAGGGCAATGCCGCCAAGACCGACCTGGGCTGGGGCGGTCGCGGCAGCCTGTTCGGCGGCACCGATTACGGCGCCATGGGGGCCAGCGGCTACGCCAACACCGAGATCGGCCAGGTCATCACATTGGCCTACCTGCAGGCCTACACCGACCTGGTCAGGCAACTCGGCAACGTGTCCGGCAATGCGGCCGCCTCCAATGCCCAGCAGTCCGTGACCGTCGCCAAGCCGGCGCGCCTGCTGGCCAACGCCAAGGGCACCGGCGCCGCCGTGCGCACCCTGGACGTCGGGATGATGCTGTACCCCACCGGCACCAAGGAAGGCGCGATGTGGGAAGTGGAAGATGAGATGGGCAACAAGGGGTGGGTGTCTTCCACATTGCTGGAGATGGCGCGCTAACGCACGCGTCGCGGGTTCCGAGGCCAGCCCCGCGCTGCGGGGCTGGCCGCAGGGTTGCGCGAGGTAAACCCGCGCCGCGCTGCCCGAACGCTGAATCCCGGCGCCGGGGTTGGGTTTGCCGGGGACCGGACCGATAATGGCGGACATGGAAATCAAGTCCGACAACCCCGAGCACGGCTTCCAGTTCCCCGGCACCTTTGAAGTCAGCGCCATGGGCGGGGCCGACAAAGGCCTGGAGACCGAGCTGCCCCGACTGCTTGCCAGCACCGGTGTGGAACTGCTGGAAGAAAGCATCAGCTGGAAACATTCCAGCAACGGCAAATACGTGTCCGTGCGGATCGGCTTTCGCGCCGATAGCCGCGCCCAGTACGACGCCGCCCACCAAGCGCTGCGCGACCACCCCGAAGTGAAGTGGACCCTGTGAACGCTGGCGGCGTGGCCGCAGCTGGACACAAACCAGGGCAGGCCCCGCAGGCGCTGCTGCGCCAGCTGGGTCGCCAGCCCTACGAGCCGGTTTGGCGCGCCATGCAGCAGTTCACCGATACCCGCCAGGACGACACCGCCGACGAACTATGGGTGGTCGAGCACGACCCGGTGTTCACGCTGGGCCAGGCGGGCAAGGACGAACACGTGTTGGCCCCCGGCGAGATCCCCGTGCTGCACGTGGACCGCGGTGGCCAGGTGACCTATCACGGCCCCGGGCAGATCGTCGTCTATCCGCTGCTCGACCTGCGTCGCCTGGGCATCGGCGTGCGCGATTACGTCTGCAAGATCGAACAGGCCATCATCGACACTTTGCTGGAATGGAACATCGTCGCCCAGCGTCGCGAAGGCGCCCCCGGCGTCTATGTAGGCGACGCCAAGATCGCCGCCCTTGGCATCCGCGTGCGCCGCGGCTGCACGTTCCATGGGCTGGCCTTCAACGTGGCGATGGACCTGGAGCCGTTCCAGCGCATCAACCCCTGCGGCTACCAAGGGCTGCAGGTGACCTCGGTGCTAGACTTGGGAGGTCCCTCGGGCCCTGAAGCCGTGCAGCGCGTGCTGCTCGACGAACTGGCCCGCCAGTTCGGCCTGGAACTCCGTGCCGCCACCGATCTGCCCGACCTCTTGCACGCGGCCTGACCGCGAATTGCCTGCCTCGCCATGACCCAGCCCATACGCACCATTCCCCTGCAGATCATTGCCACCGACGGCCAGCCCGCCGCGTCGCTGGAAGCCGGCGCCAAGCAAGTGGGCGGCGACAAGATCTCGCGCTCGCCCGTGCAGTTCGCCGACGTGCCGGTGCTGCGCAAACCGTCGTGGATCCGCGTGCGCATCCCCTCCGGCAACGCGGTGCAGAACCTCAAGGCCAAGCTTCGCGAGAATCGTCTGGTGACAGTCTGCGAGGAAGCCAGCTGCCCGAACATCCACGAGTGCTTCAGCCACGGCACCGCGACGTTCATGATCCTGGGCGAGGTCTGCACCCGACGCTGCTCGTTCTGCGACGTTGCCCACGGGCGGCCCAAGCCGCCGGACAAGAGCGAGCCGCTCAGCCTGGCCACCACCGTGGCCGACATGGGCCTGAAATACGTGGTGGTCACCAGCGTGGACCGCGACGACCTGCGTGACGGCGGCGCCCAGCATTTCGTCGACTGCATCGCCGCGATCCGCGAGCATGCCCCGCGCACCCGCATCGAGATCCTGACCCCGGATTTCCGCGGCAAGGGCCGCATGGATCGCGCGCTGGAAATCCTGGCGACCAGTCCACCGGACGTGTTCAACCACAACATCGAAACCGTGCCCGACCTGTATCCGAACGTGCGTCCGGGCGCGGATTACCAGTGGTCGTTGACCCTGCTGCAGAAGTTCAAGGCGCAGCACCCCGAGCTCAATACCAAGTCCGGCATCATGCTGGGCCTGGGCGAGACGATGGAGCAGGTCCAGGCCACGCTGCGCGACCTGCGGGCCCACGACGTGGACATGATCACCATCGGCCAGTACCTGCAGCCCACGCCCCACCATCACCCGGTGATGCGCTACTGGACGCCGGAAGAGTTCAAGGCGCTGGAGGACTTCGGCAACCAATTGGGCTTCGCCCACGTGGCGTCGGGCCCGATGGTTCGCTCCTCCTACCACGCCGATCGCCAGGCGGCCGGCGCCGGCGTTGCCGCCTGAGACGCGCCGCCGCGGGCTTTCTTCTGAACCCCGCATCGCTGCGACGTGGCGTTGTGGGGCGTTCACGGTCCAATCCGGCCTGCCCGGGTTAGGCTGCAGACAGCCCGGATGACAAGTCGCGCAACTTTCGGCACTGTCATGCGGTCCGATGTGATCGCAGCCCCACCTGACGGCCTGGCGCCGAGATGACCCCCATGAAATACAAAGCCCCCGCGACTTTTACGGCCTGCTTGCTGGCCCTGGCGCTGACCGCGCCGGTCACCCTGCTGGCCCGCGCCGACACCGCGTTGCCGTCAGCGGCCACCGCCGACCAGGCGTTGGCGACCAAGTACGTCTATGGCCTGTTGTCGGACAGTCGCTATGCCTACCGGCCGCGCGCGCTCGACGAGACGATGGAAAAAGACGTCTTCAAGCGCTACCTGGAAGCGCTGGATGGCGGCAAGCAGTTCTTCACCCAGGCCGACGTGGACAGCTTTGCGCCGTTCCAGGCCAACGTGGGCGGCGCCATTCGCGAGGGTGAGCTGGACCCGGCTTTCGGCGTATTCGCCGTCTACAAGCAGCGCGTGGGCCAGCGCGTGGCGTTCGCGCGCAAGCAGCTGAACCAGAATTTCGATTTCGACGGCACCGAGAAGTTCGAGTACGACCGCGAGAAAGTGCCGTGGGCAGCCAACGAGGCCGAGCTGGATACCTTGTGGCGCCAGCAGGTAATGAACGACTGGCTGCGCCTGAAGCTGGCCGGCAAGAAGCCTGACGATATCCGCAAGACGCTGGACAAGCGCTACGCCAATCTTGCCAAGTCGGTGAACGAGTTGAAGGGCGAGGACGTGTTCCAGTTCTTCCTCAACTCTTACACCAACGCGGTCGATCCGCACACCGATTATTTCACGCCGCGCACGGCCGAGAACTTCAACCAGCAGATGTCGCTGTCGCTGGAAGGCATCGGCGCGCAGCTGCAGAAGCAGGACGACGTCGTGGTGATCCGCGAGGTGATCCCGGGTGGTCCGGCGGCGGTGGACGGCACGCTCAAGCCGGGCGATCGCATCGTGGGCGTGGGCCAGGACAAGTCCGGCAACATCGAGGACGTGATCGGCTGGCGCATCGACGACGTGGTGGCCAAGATCCGCGGCAGCAAGGACACTCAGGTGCGGCTGGAGTACATCCCGGCCGAATCGGGCATCGACGGCGCGCATCGCACCGTCACCCTGACGCGTCAGAAGGTGCGCCTGGCCGAACAGGCCGCCAAGGGCGAGACCATCACCGTGCCCGCCAAGGACGGGGAGCCGCAGCGCCGTGTCGGCATCATCAAGCTGCCGGGCTTCTACCAGGATTTCGAAGGTCGTCGTCGCAACGCCGCCGACTACGCGTCGGCCACGCGTGACGTCGCCAAGCTGCTTGCCGGCTTCAAGGCCGACAAGATCGACGGCGTCGTGCTCGACCTGCGCAACAACGGGGGCGGTTCGCTGGACGAGGCGGTGGAGTTGACCGGCTTGTTCATCGAGCAGGGCCCGGTGGTGCAGGTGCGCGAGTCTGGCGGCCGCGTGACCGTCAACGGCGACCGCAGCGAGAAAGTCTCCTGGGATGGCCCGCTGGCGGTGTTGATCAACCGTGGTTCGGCGTCGGCCTCGGAGATCTTTGCCGGCGCCATCCAGGACTACGGGCGCGGGCTGGTGATCGGCGAGACCACCTTCGGCAAGGGCACGGTGCAGAACATCGTCGACCTGGACCGTTGGCCGGCCAGCGAGGAGCAACGCTTTGGCCAGGTCAAGCTGACCATCGCCCAGTTCTTCCGCGTGAGCGGCAGCAGCACCCAGCACAAGGGCGTGGTGCCGGACATCGCGTTCCCGGCCAGCGTGGATGCCAGCGAGTTTGGCGAGAGCACCTATGACAACGCGCTGCCGTGGACCCGCATCGCGTCGGTGCCGCATACGCAGTACGGCAACTTCGCGCCGCTGTTGCCGAAGCTGGAAAGCCTGCACGCCGGCCGCGTTGCCGGGGACAAGGAGTTCCAGTGGTGGGAGCAGGATGTCGCGCAGTTCCGCGAGGAAAAGGCCAAGAAGTACATCTCGCTCAACGAAACCGAGCGCCGGGCCGAGCGGGAGAAGCAGGAAAGCCAGCGCAAGGAGCGCCAGGCGACCCGCAAGCAGTTGGGCCTGCCGCTGGATCCGCTGGCCGAAGACAGTGACGATGGCCTGACCGGCAACGAGCGCGACATTGCCAAGGACACTGCCCGGGAGAAGGCGGCTGAAAAGCGTCCGGATCCGCTGTTGAACGAGTCGGCCTCGATCCTGGCCGATGCGGTCAATCTGCTGGAGGATGATCGCCCGTTGTCTGCGCAGGTGTTGCCGCAATCCACCGCGCCGGGTCGCTGGGCCGACTGAGCGACGGTTGAGCCGGGTCAAAACAAAAAAGCCCCGCTTCGGCGGGGTTTTTTTTGTGCTTCTCCCATGCCCGTTTAGGTCGGTCTTCTCCCTTTTGCTGGCGCTTTTGGATCGCAGCTTGCGAGTTGGGTTTTTTTGTTGAGGGCGCGGAGGGTGTTTGGCGGTTGGTTTTAAGTACTTACGGTGCGGGCCCCGTCCTGTCGGGATGGTGGGTCGCGGTTCGAGCGGCCATCCATGGCCGCACTCACCGCACGTGGGCCATCCATGGCCCACTGACCCACCACCCCGAC
>DASWQJ010000303.1:0-5620 GCA_036403795.1 Stenotrophomonas sp. | reverse complement strand
ATTCGTGGTGATCGGCCTGCTGCCCCAGTCGGGCAGTGTGCTGGCCGGCGCCAAGCTGCTGCTGATCTGGGGACTGGTGATGTGGGCCTCGGCCGGCGTGTCGCAGCTTATTGCGCGCAGCGTGCGCGAGGAGCCCGAGCCGTGAGCGTGATCCTGGATTACGCGCTGATCTTGATCCTGCTCGCGCTGGCACTGTGGGTGATGCTGGCGCGCGAGACCTTCGTGGCGGTGACCAGCTTCATTGCCTATGGGTTGCTGCTTACGCTGGCCTGGGTGCGACTGGGGGCGGTGGACGTAGCCATGACCGAGGCGGCGATCGGCGCGGGATTGACCGGGGCGTTGCTGATCGGTGCCGCGTCGCGATTGCGCCAATCCGGCTATCAACTTCGGCGCGAGCAGGCCAGCCTGCCGCGGCGGGGATTGGCCGCGACGGTGTCTGTCGGCGTGGCGGCGGTGCTGGCCGCTTGCCTGCTGGCCTTGCCTGAGCCATCGCCCAGCCTGGTGCCGGAAGTGGCCGCGGCGATCCCGTCCACCGGCGTAGGCAACCCGATCACCGCGGTGCTATTGGCCTTTCGTGCCATGGATACCTTGCTGGAAGCCATCGTGCTGCTGTTCGCCCTGATCGGCGTGTGGTCGCTCGCGCCCAACCCGGCATGGGGTGCACGGCCGCATGTGGCGCCGCATGGCGATCCGCACGACGTGCTGGCCTACGTGGCGCGCGTGTTGCCACCGATCGGCATCGTGGTGGCGATCTACATCCTGTGGGTCGGCGCGGACCATCCGGGCGGCAAGTTCCAGGCGGCCACCATCCTGGCCGCGATGTGGCTGCTGTTGATGATGGCCGGGCTGGTGAAGGCCCCGCCCATCGGCCGCCGGGCGTTGCGCGCCTGGCTGGTCGCCGGGCCGCTCGTGTTCATCGCCATCGGAGTGTATGGCGCGGTGTCGGCCGGCGCGTTTCTCGCCTATCCCACGGCGCTGGCCAAACCGCTCATCGTCGTGATCGAGGTTGCGTTGCTGCCCTCGCTGGCGATCACCCTGGCGCTGCTGCTGATCGGGGCACCGCGCGAGGCCACTGCGCCATGAACACCGACCTGTTCGCGATGTGCGCGGCAGCGCTGGTCGGCATCGGGTTGTACGGGCTGATCGTCAATCCGCAGCCGCTGCGGAAGATCCTGTCGTTCAATCTGATCGGCAACGGGGTGTTCCTGGTGTGCGCGGTGATCGCGCGCAAAGGGGCTGCGCTGGGCATGGCCGGCGATCCGGTGCCGCAAGCATTGCTGATCACCGCGATCGTGGTGGCGTTCTCCGCATCGGCGTTGGCCGTGGCGTTGCTGCTGCGCCTGTTCGAGGTGAGCGGCACGACTTCGCTCGACGAAAACCCTCCCACCCGGACGGATGGCGATGGCCAGCCCTCGTGACCGCCGCGCCGCTGCGGGAGGCCAGGCATGACCACGCCGGGCGGCCTTTGGCTGGTGGCGGCGGTGCTGGCGCCGTTCCTGGCCGTCATGGTCGGGCTCGTGCTGGGTGGGCGCAATGCCGAGCGCGTGGTGCTGGTGACCGTGGCGATCGGGCTGGGTATCGCCATTGCCATTGCCGGCACCTTGCTGGGCTCCTCGCAGGCCCTGGTCTATTCGCTGGGCGGCTGGTCGCCGCCGTTGGGGGTGGCGTTGCGTGCCGATGGCCTGTCGGTGGCGATGATCGTCACCGTGGCGGTGGTGATTGTGGGAATCGCGGTGTACGCGAGGGCGGATTTCGGCACTGCGCGGCAGGGGACCGAATCGCGCGCCAACCTCACGTTCTGGCTGCTGCTGATGGCGGTGTGGGGCGCGCTCAACCTGGTGTTCGTCAGCGGCGATGTGTTCACCCAATACGTGGCGCTCGAACTGCTCACCTTTGCCGGCGTTCCGCTGGTTTGCCTGGACGGGCGCAGCGAGACCCTGCGCGCGGCCTTGCGGTATCTGTTGTTCGCCTTGCTGGGGTCGATGCTCTATCTGCTGGGCGCGTTCCTGCTGTATGGCGCCTACGGCACGCTCGACATCGCCCTGCTGGGTGAGCGCGTGGCGGCCGGGCCGGTCACCTGGATGGCCGTGGCCCTGATGACCGCGGGCCTGCTGGCCAAGACCGCCGTGTTCCCCTTGCACCTGTGGTTGCCCCCGGCACACGCCGGCGCGCCGGCCGCGGCCAGTGCAGTGCTCTCCGCCTTGGTGATCAAGGGCTCGTGGTTTTTGACCTTGCGCTTGTGGCTGGACGTGTTCCCGGCGGTGGTGACCCCGGGATCGGCACAGTTCCTGGCGGCGTTGGGCGTGGCGGCGATCGTGGTCGGCAACCTGGTGGCGCTGCGCCAGGAGCGCCTGAAGCTGCTGATTGCTTATTCCACCGTCGCGCAGATCGGCTATTTGTTCTTGATGTTCCCGCTGATCGTGGGCGCCCGAGCCGCCCATCTGGACAGTTCGGCGGCGATGACCGGCGGCTTGCTGCAGGCCATTTCACATGCCACGGCCAAGGCCGCGATGTTCATGGCCGCCGGCTTGATCTACAGCACGTTGGGGCACGACCGGGTCGCCGATTTGCGTGGCGCCGCACGCGCACTGCCGATGACGATGCTGGCCTTTGCGCTCGCCGGTTGGTCGCTGATCGGGTTGCCACCCTCCGGTGGATTCCTGGCCAAATGGCTGTTGTTGTCGGCGGCAGTGACGACCGGGCAGTGGGCGTGGGGCGTGGCGATGCTGGTCGGCGGCCTGCTGACCAGCGCGTACGTATTCGTGGTGATGATGCGCGCGATGTCGCCGCCGCCGCCGGGATGGACGCCCAAGGCGGTGGTGCCGCGGTATCAGCAGGGAGCGGTGCTGGGGCTGGCGCTGTGCTCGTTCGTGCTGGGCGCGGTGGCGCTTTGGCCGCTGCAGGCCATGTTGATCGGGCGCACCGCGCTGACGGGGGCGATGCCATGAACGCCTGGATCGTGGCCGCGATCGGTGTGCCGCTGCTGCTGTTGTTGGGGTGTCTATCGGCACCGGTACGGCTGCGCCTGCCCGCGTGGTTGCCACTGGCGCCAGTGCCGGCCTTGCTGGCCGCCGTCTTTGGCGCGTCCGACCTGCCGCTGGTGTTGGGCAACGCGCGCTTTGCCCTGGTCTTCGCCTTCGATGCGCCCGGCCGGGTCCTGCTGGGCTGCGCCGCGTTGCTGTGGATCGCCGCGGGCGCCTGTGCCAACGACACCCTGCGCGACCGGCACGCGTCGGGCAGCTTCGTCGTGTGCTGGTTGATGACCTTGACCGGCTGCGTCGGCGTGTTCCTGGCGGCCGACGTGGTCGGTTTCTACTTCCTGCTGGCGGTACTGAGCGTGGGTGCAAGTGGCTTGGTGCTGCAAGGGCAGGGACCGGATGCGTTGCGTGCCGGCGCGGTCTACCTGGGCGTCGCCTTGCTGGCCGAAGCGTTCCTGCTGGCCGCGCTGGTGCTGTTGGTGCAGGGCTCGCCCGACGGCAGTCTGTTGATCGCCGACGTGGCGCAAAGCCTCGCCACGTCGCCCGAACGTGGCTGGACCGTGAGCTTGCTCCTCATCGGATTGGGCATGAAGGCGGGGCTGGTGCCGATGCATTTCTGGATGCCATGGGCCTACGCCGCCGCCCCGATCCCCGCCGCGGCGGTGATGAGCGGCGCAGTGGTGAAGGCGAGCATCCTGGCGTTGCTGCGCCTGTTGCCCAGCGATATCGCACTGCCCGAGTTTGGCCTGCCGCTGGCGGCGCTCGGCCTGCTCGGCGCGCTGGCGGGCGCGCTGGTGGGCTTGACGCAAACCCGTCCCAAGGTGGTGCTGGCGTACTCGAGCGTCAGCCAGATGGGTTTCATCCTGGCGGTGCTTGGCATGGGCCTGGCCAGCGGCGATGCGGCCACCTCGCGCGTGGTCACTTTCTATGCGGTGCATCATTTGCTGGTCAAAGGCGGGTTGTTCCTTTGGCTCGGTGTGGTGCCGCTTGGGCGCAGCCCATGGCGATGGCCGCTATGGCTGCCTGCCGCGTTCCTCGCGCTTGGCCTGGCGGGGCTGCCACTCACCGGCGGCGCGCTGGCCAAATACGCCGCCAAAGACGTGCTGGGTAATGGCGCGGCGTACTGGGCGGCCACGGTTTCGTCCATCACCAGTACCTGGTTGATGCTGCATTTCCTGCGCCGGGCGGCCACGGTGGAAAGTGAACCTGACCCCGTTTTGGTGCGGTGGCCGTGGTGGGTGATGGCCGTTGCCTCGGTGGCGGTGCCTGGGTGGCTTTACTTTGCGATGTCGATGGGTGACTTGGCGCAAGCGTTTGCACCGGCCGTGCTGTGGTCGTCGTTGTGGCCGGTGCTGGCCGGTGCGGCACTGGCCTTGGCGTTCGGCTTGTTGAGACGGGATGTACCGTTCGTGGCGGGGGTACCGGCGGGCGATATCGGTGTGGCGTTGCAGGGATTGGGACGGGCCGGGGCCCGGCTGGGGCAGGGCTTGCAGGGCATCGATGCGGTGGCCCGGCGCTGGCCGGTGGCCAGCGTGTCGCTGCTGCTGGTGGTCGCTGTTTTCTATTGGACGATACGGCCGTGAATCGATCACGGCCGCAACAACGGGGGTAATGCACCGTGGCCAACGCTGACACCCAAGGCAACGAACAAAAACTGTCCCGACTGGAGCTCATCGCCCTGGTAGTGGGGTCGATGATCGGTTCGGGCATCTTCGCGCTGCCCTCGGCATTCGGACGCACCACCGGCGTCATCGGTGCGGCGATCGCCTGGTGCATTGCCGGCACCGGCATGCTCATGCTCGCGCTGGTCTTCCAGACGCTGTCGCGCCGCAAGCCGCACCTGGACTCGGGCATCTATGCCTATGCCAAGGCGGGCTTCGGCAACTACATGGGCTTTTTGTCGGCCACCGGCTACTGGATCGGTTGCTGCCTGGCCGACGTGGCCTGCCTGGTGTTGATCAAGGCGGCACTGGGACAGTTCTTTCCGGTCTTTGGCGACGGCACCACGCCGGTCGCCATTGCCTCGGCCACGGTACTGCTGTGGAGCGTGCATTTCCTCATCCTGCGCGGCATCAAGGAAGCGGCCGCGCTCAACACCATCGCGACCATCGCCAAGATCGTGCCCATCGGCGTGTTCGTGTTCGTGGCGATCGCCGGTTTCAAGGCCGATGTGTTCGCCTGGAACCTGTGGGGCGGCGAAGCGCCCACCTTCTCCAACGTGGCCAACCAGGTGCGCAACACGATGCTGGTCACCGTGTTCGTGTTCGTCGGCATCGAAGGCGCGAGCATTTATTCGCGCTTTGCCAAGAAGCGCGAGGACGTGGGCGTGGCTACCGTTCTGGGCTTCCTGGGCGTGCTGTGCCTGCTGGTGCTGGTCACGATGTTTTCGTTCGGCATCCTGCTGCGGCCCGAACTGGCCGAGTTGGCCACCCCGTCCATGGCCGGGGTGATGGAAGCCATCGTGGGGCCCTGGGGCAAGATCTTCGTCAGCGTGGGCTTGATCATCTCGGTGCTGGGCAACTATCTGTCCTGGTCGCTGCTGGCCGCCGAAGTGCTGCGTGCCGCGGCCAGCGACAACACGATGCCGGCCTTCCTGGCGCGCGAGAACGAGAACAAGGTGCCGGCCGCTGCCCTGTGGATGA
>DASWQJ010000302.1:0-1687 GCA_036403795.1 Stenotrophomonas sp. | reverse complement strand
GCTGTTTGAACGGTAAAGGTGCCCCCGCCATGCCATTCCGCGATTTCCGCGAGTTTCTCGATGCCTTGCGAGACGCCGGCGAGCTTCTCGAGGTGGATCGCCTGTAACTGCTCATCCCCCATTCAGGCGGCGCCTTGAGGGATAATTCACGTGCGCATCGAGCGGACTGAAAAAGTGCTTGACCCGGTCAGGGCCGTGTTGGTTCCAATTGCTGCGTGCCAGAGCTTCCCAACCTCGACCACCTGAGCCACGCTGAGAAGGACGCCTTGATCCGGGCGCTGTGGCAGCGCCTTGAGGCGGCCGAGCGGCGCATTGCCGAACTCGAGGCGCGGCTCGCCGAACCCGGCAAAACTCCGGACGATTCCAGCCTGCCGCCATCGAAGGGCCAGCAGCCCAACCGGCCGGAGAAGGCCAAGCGCGTCGGACCGCGCCAGGGCAGCCTGGGCCGCGAAGGCGGTGGCCGCGCGCTGGTCTGCCATCCCGACCAAACCGTGATCACGAAAGCCCCTGCCTGCGCGCATTGCCACGCCGCGCTGACGGACGCCCATCACGTGCTGCACGGCCGCTATGACAAGATCGACCTGCCGGTGGTGCGTCCCGTGGTGACCCGGGTGGAGCGCTATGCCGGACACTGCCCGTGCTGCGGCGGCATCACCCTGGCGCCGGTGCCGGTGGGCCTGGAGGCGAGCTCGCCGTTCAGCGGCAACATCGTGGCGCTGGCGATCTATCTGCGCTTCACCCATGCGATCAGCTATCGCCGCCTGACACAGGTGTTTCTGCACCTGTTTGCGCTGCACATCAGCGAGGGCGCGCTGGATGCGCTGTTGCAGCGTGCCAAGCCGTGCTTCGACAACGAGGTCGCGGCCATCCTCGCCCGGCTGCGTCGGTCGCGGATCGTCGGCTCCGATGAGACCACGGTGCGCATCGACGGGCGGACGCACTGGAACTGGGTGTTCCAGAACGATCAGGTGGTGATCCACGTCGTGCGCGACAGCCGCGCCACGTCGGTGGTCACCGCAGTGATGGCAGGCCATCGGCCGGTGATTTGGGTGTCCGACCTCTATGGTGCGCAGCAGGGCCATGCCGATCTCTGGCAGATCTGCCTGGCGCACCAGTTACGCGATTGCCAATACGCCATCGACGCGGGGGACACGGTTTTTGCCCCGCGCATGAAGGCGCTGCTGCTGCGCGCCGTGGTGCTGGCGCGGCGGCGCAAGCGCCTGGCCGAGAGCACCCGGAGGGCCTATTTGCGACGGCTGGATCACGAGTTGAATGCGATCATGGGGCTGGCGCCCGGGAATGCGCATGGCAAACGCCTGCGAAAACGATACGGCAAGGTGCGAAACAGTTTGTTCACCTTCCTCGAGCATCCCGATGCGCCGCCGGACAACAACGGCAGTGAGCGGGAACTGCGACCGACAGCCACCTATCGCAAGGTCACCGGCGGGTTCCGCTCAAACTGGGGCGCCGATCTGTTCGCCGCTGTTCGATCAGTTGTCGGTACCGCAGCACGACGTGGACTTGATGCGTATCAGGCAATTCGTGCTGTCCTGGACGGCGAATCTGTCGTTCTACCGGGTTGAGCAGTTACAGACGAGGATGTCACGCTCGTAGCGACCATCCGGCATAGGGCAGGCTTACACGAAAACCAACCTCATGCCAGGAAGCCGATGCGCTCCTGCTGTGG
>DASWQJ010000301.1:0-11496 GCA_036403795.1 Stenotrophomonas sp. | reverse complement strand
CCCTTCTTGAAGGCAGCCTCGATCTCGCCGTTCCAATCGCCGCTGCCGTTGATCTTGTTGATCAACTCGCCCTGCGTATTGGTGAAATGAGCGTGCAGGCCTTCTTCGAACGAGAGCAGCTTGTTCACCGGCACTTCGTCGAGGTAGCCCTCGTTGACGGCGTAGATGGTCAGCGCCTGGTTGGCGATGGACATCGGCAGGTACTGCTTCTGCTTCATCAGCTCGGTGACGCGCTGGCCACGCTCCAGCTGCTTGCGGGTGGCTTCGTCCAGGTCCGAGGCGAACTGGGCAAACGCCGCCAGCTCGCGATACTGGGCCAGCGAGATGCGGATGCCGCCCGACAGCTTCTTGATGATCTTGGTCTGGGCAGCACCACCGACGCGCGACACCGAGATGCCGGCGTTCACGGCCGGGCGGATGCCGGCGTTGAACAGGTCGGTTTCCAGGAAGATCTGGCCGTCGGTGATCGAAATCACGTTGGTCGGCACGAATGCCGAGACGTCGCCGGCCTGCGTTTCGATGATCGGCAGCGCGGTCAGCGAGCCGGTCTTGCCGGTGACGGCGCCGTTGGTGAACTTCTCGACGTACTCGACCGACACGCGGGCCGCACGCTCAAGCAGGCGCGAATGCAGGTAGAACACGTCGCCCGGGTAGGCTTCGCGACCTGGCGGACGCTTGAGCAACAGCGAGATCTGGCGGTAGGCCACGGCCTGCTTGGACAGATCGTCGTAGACGATCAGGGCGTCTTCGCCGCGGTCCATGAAGTACTCGCCCATGGTGCAACCGGCATAGGCCGAGATGTACTGCATGGCGGCCGACTCGGACGCGGTGGCGGCCACCACGACGGTGTGGGCCAGCGCGCCGTTCTCTTCCAGCTTGCGCACGATGTTGGCGACGGTCGAGGCCTTCTGGCCGATCGCCACGTACACGCACTTGATGCCGGTGTTCTTCTGGTTGATGACCGCATCGATGGCCATCGCGGTCTTGCCGGTCTGGCGGTCGCCGATGATCAGCTCGCGCTGGCCACGGCCGATCGGGATCATGGCATCGACCGACTTGTAGCCGGTCTGCACCGGCTGGTCGACCGACTGGCGCCAGATCACGCCCGGTGCAACGCGCTCGACCGGCGCGGTCTGCGAGGCGCCCAGCGGGCCCTTGCCGTCGATCGGCTCGCCGAGGGCGTTGACCACGCGACCCAGCAGTTCCTTGCCGACCGGCACTTCCAGGATGCGGGCGGTGGTCTTGGCCACGTCGCCTTCGCGCAGGTGCTCATAGTTACCCAGGACCACGGCGCCGACCGAGTCGCGCTCCAGGTTCAGGGCCAGCGCGAAGGTGTTGTTCGGCAGTTCGATCATTTCGCCCTGCATCACGTCGGCCAGGCCGAAGATGCGCACGATGCCGTCGGACACGCTGGTCACGGTGCCTTCGTTGCGCGACTCCGCGGACAGCTTGACCTTCTCGATGCGGGTCTTGATCAGGTCGCTGATTTCGGAGGGGTTGAGCGTGGTTGCCATCGTTGAGTCCTAGGTGCCGGCCGCAAGGCCGCGCGTTTATGAGTGTCAGTGTGCGAGCGAGTTCTGCAGGCGCTCGAGCTTGCCCTTGAGCGAACCGTCGATCACGACGTCGCCGGCATCGATCACCGCGCCGCCGATCAGCGAAGCGTCCACCGCGGTGGTGACATCCACCTCGCGGCCGAATCGCTTGCGCAGGGCTGCGACGATCTTGTCCAGTTCGGCCGGTGCCATGGCCTCGGCGCTGGTGATGTGCGCTTTGACGATCTGCTCGGCGTCGGCGCGCAACTGGTCGTAGAGACCGGCGATCTCGGGCAGCAGCGCCATCCGCTGCCCCTTTGCCAGCAGGCCGAGGAAGCGCAGGTAGTCCTCGCTGGCGCCTTCCGGCGCGAGCAGGCCCACTGCATCCTGCTCGCCCAGTTCCGGGTTCAGCAGCAGCGCGGCCACGCGTGGATCTCCGGCAACCTGTGCCGAAAAGCTCAGCGCGTCGTTCCACGGGCCGAACCGGCCTTCGTCACGCGCGATCGCGAAAGCGGCGCGGGCGTAGGGACGGGCAAGGGTGAGGGCCTGGCTCATGAATCAGATCTCCGAAGCCAGTTCGTCCAGCAACGCCTTGTGGGCGCTGGCGTCGATCTCGCGCTTGAGCAACTTTTCTGCACCGGACACGGCCAGCGCGGACACCTGCTTGCGCAGTTCCTCGCGGGCGCGGTTGGCGGCGGCGTCGATCTCGGCCTGGGCCAGATCCTTCTGGCGGTTCGCCTCGGCGATCGCCTCGGACTTGGCCGCGTCGATGATCTGGTTGGCGCGCGCATGGGCCTGGTCGATGATCTCGTTGGCCTTGGTGCGTGCGTCCTTCAGCGCCTCATTGACCTTGTCCTGCGCCTGGGCCAAGTCTTTCTGGCTGCGGTCGGCGGCGGCAAGGCCTTCGGCGATCTTCTGCTGGCGCTCTTCGATCGCGTGCATCAGCGGCGGCCAGATCTTGGTCGCGACGATCCAGATCAGGCCAGCGAAGGCCAGTGCCTGGGCAACGATGGTAAAGCCGATTTCCATGGGGTTCGCTCAATCGATGGTGACGGGGTGGAGGCGCCGCCAAGGGTGGCGCCACCGAACCTTCATCCGCGAACGCGGCGCCGGGCGCCGCGATTCGCATACCGCTACTGGCTGGATCAGCCAGCGATCGCCGGCAGGCGCGAAACGAACTCGCCGATCATCGGGTTGGCGAAGGCCAGCAGCAGGCCCACGGCGACGCTGATGATGAACGCGGCGTCGATCAGGCCGGCGGTGATGAACATGCGGACCTGCAGCACCGGGATCAGCTCCGGCTGGCGCGCGGCCGACTCCAGGAACTTGCCAGCCATGATGGCCAGACCGAGGCCGGCGCCCAGCGCGGCCAGGCCGATCATGATGCCGACGGCAAGGACGGTGGAGCTCTGGACTTGGGCGAGGTTGGTCAGGACGGCGAGGTACATGATGATCTCCAGGAACGTTTGCTTTAAGGGATGAACGAGTTGGTTTAAGTCGAACAAAGGGTGAAGCGGAAACTCAGTGACTGTCTTCGGAGAGGCTCAGGTACACGATCGAGAGCATCATGAAGATGAAAGCCTGCAACGGGATCACCAGCAGGTGGAACAGCATCCAGCCCAGGCCGAACGCGCCGCCGGCGAGGGCGCCGAGGATACCGGCTCCGCCCAGCACCCAGATCAGCAGGAACACGATCTCGCCGCCAAACATGTTGCCGAACAGTCGCATCGCCAGCGAGATCGGCTTGCTCAGCCACTCCACCAGATTCAGGATCAGGTTGAAGGGCAGCATCCACTTGCCGAACGGGGCGGTCAGGAATTCCTTGGTGAATCCGCCCAGGCCCTTGGCCCGCAAGGCAAAGAACAGCATCAGGAAGAACACGCTGATGGACATGCCCAAGGTCGCATTCACGTCCGCGGTCGGCACCGGCTTCCAGTAGTGCACGCCTGCCCAACCCAGCGGAATGGCGATGAAATCGGCCGGGATCATCTTGATGAAGTTCATCATCAGGATCCAGAAGAACAGCGTGATCGCGATCGGCGTCACCAGCTTGCTGTGGCCGTGATACGTGTCCTTGGCCTGCCGGTCGACGAACTCCAGGCAGATCTCGACGAAGGCCTGCCACTTGCCGGGCACCCCCGCGGTCGCCTTGCGGGTGGCCATCCAGAACCCGAAGACCATCAGCAGGCCCATCAGGAGCGAGGTCACGATGGTATCCACGTGGATCGCCCAGAAACCGCCTTCCTGCATGTGGAAGGTCAGATTCTTGAGGTGATGCTGGATGTAGGAGGTAGGGGTAAGTGCCTCGCCCGCCATGTGTCCGGAACCTTGTATATGAATTCGGTCAGCGCTTGGCCAAGGCCAGCATCTGGAAGAACAGGCCCACGGCAATACCTGCCATCAGACCCACGGGAGGCAACCGCCACAGGGCAAAGCCCAGTACCAGCGCCACGATGATCAATACCCACTTCAACACCATCGCCAGGATCAGCCGGGTCATGGCAGCTCCCGCCGCCTGGACCCCGCCACCCAGCGCGGTACGCGCCGCCAGCCACCCGCCCAACACCGTCGAGAGCCCGGCCAACAGGATCGCCAGCGCGTACTTCGGCCCCAGGAACAGGGAGCCGGCCGCGGCGACCGCGATGGCCAACAAGGGGTACAGCGCCGCGCGCAGCATCAGCCGCCGACCCGCGTCAACGGAGTTCAGCACAGGTATCCCTTGCGGTTCATGGTGTGGATGGGCGCCCCGGGGGCGCCTCGTCGAGCCGCCGAATTATAGCAACTGCATGATTTGCGAGACAACTGGGACAAGTCATTGCCCTGCTGCACTGCGTCACGACGTGGGCGAGGGGCCAGGCCATCGGTTCAGGGTGGCACGGCCTTGGCGAGGTAGGTCGCAGACCGTTTGTCTGCGAAATTCGTCCGCGTGTTGGTGGTCAGGCGCGCCGACCGAAGCACGGTTTCGAACCCCAGGAACTTTCGCCGCACGCGCCTGTCCGACCTTGCGAGGCCTGCGTTTGATCCTCGTCGAGCTCCTTGGTCAGGCCCCAGAAGCCCCGGGAAACCGGGGCTTCACTTTAGGCAGTCCTGTCGTGCAACGCGACCACTGCCCTTGAATGCTTGCCGCCTCGCTGAGCGCACGCAGTGCTTGCGCAACGGCTATCCGGCACGCATGCACACGCGACGCTGAGCGCCGACCATACGCCAGCGTTCACGCCCGTTCGACAACGCGTTCACCGATGTTCGACCGACGCTGGCCGATAGTCGCCGCACTTGGCGTTTGCCGCACTTTGGAGCCTCCCCCACATGAAGTACGTCGCCCTGTCAGCCCTCGCGGCTGCCTTGACCCTGGCCGTCACCGCGCCGGCGCGCGCTGCCGATACCGACGATCGGTTCCAGCTCCGGCTGGGCATGATGAACATCGACAACAGCAACACGATCCGCGGCAGCACCGACATCGCGGGGAACGACATCTCTTTCGCGCAGGACTTCGACTTCGGCGGCAAGGAATGGGAACCGCGCGTGGATGGCGTGTTCCGGATCAGCCAGCGCCAGCGCCTGATCTTCGATTACTTCAAGTACGACAAGGACCGTCGCGAGGAGCTCGGCGACAGCTATAGCGTCGGCGACGTGACGGTACCGGCCGGCAGCTTCGTCAAGGGCGAGCTGAAGTACCAGGTGGCCAGCCTGGTGTACGACTACTCGGTGGTGGATACCGAACACTTCAGCATGGGCCTGGAATTGGGTGCCGAGTGGGCCAAGGTGCAAGCCAAGGGTTATGCCGACCTGGGCCCGGATGTCTACCAGGGCACGTTTGCCGACGAAAGCGAAGACGGCGTGGCGCCGGTGGTCGGCGTGCGCTTCACCGCGCATCCGAGCGAGCACTGGGTGTTCAACGTGCAAGGCCAGTACCTCAACACCGATTGGGGCAGCTTCAATAATTACGAGGGCGACCTGAGCCGCGCCAACGCGATCGTGGAGTACCGCTTTACCCGCAACTTCGGTCTGTTTGCCGGCTACGACTGGTTCAAGCTGGACGTGGACAAGAAGGGCAGCGATGGGCTCATCGGCCTGAAGCAGGAATTCAAGGGTCCGGTGGCGGGTATCACGCTCGCGTTCTGAGGCCAGGAAGCCCCAAAAGGAAAGGCCGCGCAATGCGCGGCCTTTCCTTGTCTGCCACACGCCTGCAAGCAGGCGCGGTCCTGCCGGTTACTTCTTCCGCGGCAGATACAGATCGGTGATGGTGCCGTCGTAGATCTCCGAGGCCATGCCCACCGATTCGCTGAGCGTGGGATGGGCGTGGATCGTGTGGCCGATGTCTTCGGCCTCGGCGCCCATCTCGATCGCCAGGCCAATTTCGGCCAACAGTTCACCGGCATGCACGCCGACGATGCCGCCGCCGACGATGCGGTGGGTTTCCTCGTCGAACAACAGCTTGGTGAAGCCCTCGGTGCGGCCAATGCCGATCGCACGACCGCTTGCCGCCCACGGGAACTTGGCCACGCCCACCTTGAGACCCTTGGCCTTGGCTTCGGTCTCGGTCACGCCGACCCAGGCGATTTCCGGATCGGTGTAGGCCACCGACGGCACGACACGCGCCACCCACTCTTTCTTCTCGCCCGAGGCCACTTCGGCGGCCAGCTTGCCTTCGTGCGAAGCCTTGTGGGCCAACATCGGGTTACCGACGAGGTCGCCGATGGCAAAGATATGCGGCTGGTTGGTGCGCATCTGGCGATCGACCGGGATGAAGCCACGATCGGTCACGTTCACGCCGGCCTGCTCGGCACCGATCTTCTTGCCGTTGGGCGCACGGCCCACCGCCACCAGCACGCGGTCGAACGTGGCCGAGTCCAGCCCCGGCTTCTCGCCTTCCACCGCCGGCTCGAAGCTGACGGTGATGCCCGCCTTCTCGGCCTTGACGCCTGCCGCCTTGGTCTTGAGATGCACGGTGACGCCGTCTTTCTTCAAGCGATCGGCCAACGGCTTGACCAGGTCCTTGTCGGCGCCGGGCATCAGCTGGTCCATGAACTCCACCACGGTGACATCGGCGCCCAGGCCGCGGTACACGGTGGCCATTTCCAGGCCGATGATGCCGCCGCCGACCACGAGCAACTTCTTTGGCACTTCCTGCAGTTCGAGCGCGTCGGTGGAATCCATCACGCGCGGGTCGTCCCACGGGAAGTTGGGCAGCTTCACCGCCTGCGAACCGGCGGCGATGATGCATTGCTCGAAGCGCAGCAACTGGGTCTTGCCGTCACTGCCGACGATTTCCATTTCGTTGGGCGACACGAACGTGCCCACGCCCTGCACCACGCGCACCTTGCGTTGCTTGGCCATGCCGGCCAGGCCCTTGGTCAGCTGGCCGACGACCTTGTCCTTGTACTCGCGCAGCTTGTCCAGGTTGATCTTGGGCGGGCCGAATTCGACACCGAAGTCGGTGGCGTGCGCGGCCTGCTCGATCACGTCGGCGGCATGCAGCAGCGCCTTGGACGGAATACAGCCCACGTTGAGGCAGACGCCGCCGATGATGGCGTAGCGCTCGACCAGTACGGTGTCCAAGCCCAGGTCGGCGGCGCGGAAGGCGGCGGTGTAGCCGCCAGGGCCCGAACCGAGCACCACGATGCGGCACTCGATGTCTGCCGGCTTGCCGGTGGACAGCGCCGGCTTGGGCGACGTCGGCTCTGCCGGGGCGCGATGCGAGGGCGTGACCGGCGGGTTGCTGGCCGGGGCCTGGACCTTGGCCGGTTCGGGCTGAGTTGTCTGCGGCTTGGCCGGGGCAGCCGCGGCGGCCTCGCCTTCGGCTTCCAGCAACAGGACCACGTCGCCCTGGGACAACGAGTCGCCCAGCTTGACCTTCAGCTCCTTCACCGTGCCGGCGGCGCTGGAGGGCACCTCCAGCGTGGCCTTGTCCGACTCGAGCGTGACCAGGCCCTGGTCCTTGGCGACCTTGTCACCGACGGCGACGAGTATCTCGATCACCGGCACGCCGCTGTAATCGCCGATGTCCGGCACCTTGATTTCGATGACCGTCATAAAACTTCTCCTGTGGGGGATCAGCCGGCCGTGCCGGCCAGCGTCTGCTGCAGTTCGTCCAGCGACGATTCAATTTCGTTCCAGCGCTTGTCGCGCTTCTTTTCCTTGCCTTCGCTGGCCTCGATCAGCAGCGCGACCTGTTGCATCAGCAGCTCACCGGCACCGCAGTCCGGCCGGGCGCCGCTGTAGCGCACGCCGTTGACCACGAAGGACAGCACTTCGCCCTCGATGACCGGCGCGTTTGCGCCCTGGGGCGTCATCTGCCCGAGCGCGACGGTCCAGCTCTTGACCAGACGCTGGGCCAGGGCGGCGGGGATCG
Organism: Stenotrophomonas sp.; assembly: GCA_036403795.1. Classification (GTDB taxonomy): domain Bacteria; phylum Pseudomonadota; class Gammaproteobacteria; order Xanthomonadales; family Xanthomonadaceae; genus Stenotrophomonas_A. The sequence continues at coordinate 3,612 of DASWQJ010000301.1, read as the reverse complement.
GAACCTCATAGGTTTCCGGGGTCTGCTCGGTGCGCAATTGCACGCCGCCGCGCGCACCGCCGTCCACCCACTGGTAGACGCGTTCCTCGGCCCGGCTGTAGCGCAACGTCCAGTCGCCGGTCTTGCCCGGGAACAGTGCGACGCCGCTTTCGATGCCGCGCGCCGGCAGGGTCACCAGCGACAGCGCCGGCGTCGCGGCGCCGTCGAACAGTTTCTCGACGGCACCGCCGTAGTTGCCCACGGCCGGCGGCCAGCCCTGGCCAATGTTGACGTTGCAGCTGCCCCAGGCCAGCGCCGAAGACGGCGCGGCCGCGGCCAGCGCGGTCGCCGCGATCAGCAGTGCGGCCCTCACAGAAGCACGCGCCGCATGTCGGCCAGGACTTGGCTCAAGTAGGTGGTGAAGCGCGCTGCCAGCGCACCATCGACCACGCGATGGTCGTAGCTCAGCGACAAGGGCAGCATCAGTTGCGGCTGGAATTGCTTGCCATCCCACACCGGCTGGATCGAGGACTTGGACACGCCCAGGATCGCCACTTCGGGTGCATTGACGATCGGGGTGAAGGCGGTGCCGCCGATGCCGCCCAGCGAACTGATCGAGAAGCAGCCGCCGCTCATCTCGGCCGGGCCGAGCTTGCCGTCGCGCGCCTTCTTGGCCAGCTCGCCGGTTTCCTGTGCAATCTGGACCACGCCCTTCTTGTCCACGTCACGGATGACCGGCACGACCAGGCCGTTCGGCGTGTCGGCGGCAAAGCCGATGTGGAAGTACTTCTTGAGGGTGAGGTTCTCGCCGCTGGCATCGAGCGAGGCGTTGAACTCGGGGAACTTCTTCAGGGCCGCGGCGCTGGCCTTGATCAGGAAGGCGAGCATGGTGAGCTTGATGCCCGCCTTCTCGTTCTCCTTGTTGATCTGCACGCGCAGTGCTTCCAGCTCGGTGATGTCGGCCTGGTCGAACTGGGTGACGTGCGGAATCATGGCCCAGTTGCGGGCCAGGTTGGCGCCGGAGATCTTCTTGATGCGCGACAGCGGCTGGACTTCGGTCTCGCCGAACTTGCTGAAGTCGACCTTGGGCCACGGCAGCAGGTTCAGTCCGCCGCCACCGGCCACGGCGCCACCGGCGCTGGTCGGTGCCCCGCCGCTCAGCGCGGCCTTGACGTAGCGCTGCACGTCATCGCGGGTGATGCGCCCGGCTTTCTCGGTGCCCTTGATCTGGAGCAGGTCCACGCCGAGCTCGCGCGCGAACACGCGCACCGCCGGGCTGGCGTAGGCCACCTTGGATGGCAACACGGCGTCGGCATCGAAGGTCACCGGCGGGGTGCTCGGGTTGCCTGCCGAGGGCTGGGTGGCCACAGGCGCCGCCGATTCCTGGGCGATCTCGCGCTGGGCGAGCTTGTCCGGTTGGGCCGAAGGCGGTACCGGCTCGACGCGGGTGCCGGTCTCGGCAGCCACGGTCTGCTGGGGGGCGGCCGGGGCCGCGGCACCGGGTGCAGGCGCGGGCTTGGCATCGCTGCCTTCGCTCACCTCGATCAGTGCCACGACCTTCCCTTCGGACAGGTTGTCGCCCACCTTGACCTTGATTTCCTTGACCACCCCGGAGAAGGACGAGGGCACTTCCATCGTCGCCTTGTCCGATTCCAGCGTCACCAGACCCTGGTCTTTCTTGACGGTGTCGCCCACGGCAACAAGCACTTCGATCACCGGGATATCGCTGTAGTCACCGATATCGGGGACAAGTGCTTCCTTGATTTCGGCCATGGGGGACTCCGGGAACTGGTGGGGAAACCCCTATTGTGGCCGGCTGGGCTCCACCCGCCAACCGTTACTCACGAAAAAATGACACCGGGTGCAGGATGGACTGTCCGCGGGCACCACATACGCAGGCGCACGTTGCCAGGCCCACCGGGCCTGTCGCGCCAGCGAGAGGCCTCAAATAGCCCCGGAATCCAGATAGGGAACGATCACCGACCAGGCTTCGCACAGGCGTGGCAACGACCAGGCGGCATTGGCCGGACTGGTGGAAGGCAGGCTGAGTATGGGCAACCCCTGCAGCGCCGGTGTCAGCGCAGGGGCAACATAGCGCCGCCACGCACGATGCGCCTCGGCGCCATTGCACGCCACCACGCGCAGGCCGGGCAACGCTGGCAGCAGCTGTGGCAAGGGATTGGCCACGATGCTGGCGCGTCGGATCGAGGCGTCCAGGCTGCCCGGGCGCGCGCAGCGTCCGATCACATCCCATAGGCCCACCCCGCGCGCCTGCAGCGCGGCCAGTCGGGCGGGGTAGTCCAGCGCCGGCTCGATGCCCAGCAATGCCGAGGCGAGCGGCCAGAACCTATTGCGCGGATGCGCGTAGTAGCGCCCGGCCTGCAAAGAGGCCGCACCGGGCATCGAACCCAATACCAGTACGCGGCAATCCACGGGAATCTGCGCGTCAAGCCCGATCAGCGTCACGTTTTTGCTCACGTTTTTTTCATCTGCATTAAGCACTTTTCGAGCGGAGAGCGAGCAACGACGGGAATTCGAGAAGTCGTTGCTGAACATCTTTCGCCTTCTGTTTTTTGAGCACGCTGCGATTCATCTGGATTTTCTTAGGTTGGGCGCGCCCCTCTCCAAGGGCTTACAAAAAAAGAGATAGAGGAGTTCCCTCATGCGCAATATTTCCATCCTGAGTCTGGCCACCGTTGCTGCGCTTGCTTTCGCGCCGTCTGCCTTCGCGCAGGACGCTTATAGTGCCCCCGCCGCAACCGATAGCACTTCCAACACCGCCAACACTGGCGAAACCGCCTCCGGCAAGCATTGGGCCATCGTGGGTGGTGGCGCGCTGATGCACGTGGACGGCAGCCCGGGCGACGGCGTTCGCAAGGTCGACGGCGGTGGTGCGCCAACCCTGAGCGCCAGCTACTTCATCAACGACAATTTTGCCGTTGAACTGTGGGGTGCGGCCGACAAGTTCAACAACCGGGTCCGCGGTCCGGCCAACGGCAAGATCGGCACGGTGGAGCAGCAGCCCATCGCCATCAGTGGCCAGTACCACTTTGGCCAGGCCGACAACGTGTTCCGTCCGTTCGTGGGCGTGGGCTACTACGAGTCGAACTTCAGCAACGAGAAGATCGATGGCCTGGCCGGCACCGGCGAGCACGTGTCGCTGGAGACCGCCAAGGGCGCCATCGGTACGGTCGGCGTGGACATGAACATCAACTCGACGTGGTTTGCGCGTGCCGATGCGCGGTACATGCATTCGCGACCCGAGCTCAATGTGGCGGGCGCCGGTACCGGCGATGAGTTGAAGCTGGATCCGTGGACTGTCGGCTTCGGCGTGGGTGCACGCTTCTAAGTCCAAGCCGCTCCCGACTCTCTCCCGGGAGATGCCGAAAGGACGGGCCCCGCAAGGGCCCGTTTTTTTTGGGTCTTCTCCCTAACCCTGGGCGCCATTGATCGCGGCTTGCGAGTTGGGTTTTTGTTGGGGGCGCGGTGGGGTTGGGCGGTTGGTTTTAAGTACTTACGGTGCGGGCCCCGACCTGCCGGGATGGTGGGTCGCGGTTCGAGCGGCCATCCATGGCCGCACTCACCGCACGTGGGCCATCCATGGCCCACTGACCCACCACCCCGCCAGCTCGG
>DASWQJ010000300.1:0-23237 GCA_036403795.1 Stenotrophomonas sp. | reverse complement strand
GACGCGCTCGTCACGCTACCGTCTCGCCGCGTTCTCACCAACTGCACCGTGCGCTACCGATGCTGTGGCGGCAGTTCAACTTGTTTGGCAAGGGAAGGGAGCAGGCATGGCAATCAACGTGTTGGAAGGTCGTCGGGTGCTGGTCGCCGAGGACGAATACACCATCGCGGTCTTCCTCTCCGATTACCTGGAGGAAAAAGGCGTGGAGGTGGTGGGACCGGTCGGCAGTCTGCTCGATGCGATCGATCTGGTCGGGCGCCAGCCGCTGGATGCGGCGCTACTGGATATCAACCTGGGCGGGGACCTGGTCTATCCACTGGCCGACCGCCTGGTGGAAGCGGGGGTGCCGTTCGTGCTCACCTCCGGCTACGAGGACAATATTCCGGCGCGTTTCGCCCACTATCCGCGATGCGCGAAGCCCTATCGCCTGGAAACCCTGTCGGGCACGTTGGAAAGCATGCTGGAATCGCCTGCGTCAACGCCTGCAGATAGTCCGGCAGGCTGATCGGCCCGGCGGTGGACGGCGGGATCGGCAGTTTTCAGTGCGCCGGCGGGGTGCGGTAGATTGCCGGCATGTTCCTGCCGACCGATGCCATCACCGAATCTGCGCCAAGCCTGGACCCCGTGCATCTGCGCGATCTGGCCCGGCTGCGTCGCGTGCGCGATCGCATCGATCGCGAGTACGCCCAACCCTTGAACGTGGAAGCACTGGCGCGCGGCGTGCACATGTCCGCCGGTCACCTCAGCCGGCAGTTCCGCCTCGCTTTTGGTGAGTCTCCTTACGCTTACCTGATGACCCGGCGCGTGGAGCGCGCCATGGCGTTGCTGCGGCGCGGTGACCTCGGCGTCACCGAGGTCTGCTTCATGGTGGGCTGCGCGTCGTTGGGCACATTCAGTACGCGCTTCAAGGAGTTGGTGGGCGTGTCGCCCGCGACGTACCGCCGCGAGCAAGCCCGCGCTACCGCGGGCATGCCCTCGTGCCTGGCGCGGCAGGTGACGCGACCGGTCAGGATTCGAGAAGCATCCAAGGGCGAGGCACCCCTAGAGTGAGCGCCGTGGGATCCCCCACGCCTTCCAGGTTCGCCACGTGAGCATCAGCATCCATTCCAGCTTTCTTCCGCAGAACGATCCCGAGGCCGCGCTGGCCTTCTACCGGGACACGCTCGGCTTCGAGGTGCGCAACGATGTGGCCTATGGCGGGATGCGCTGGATTACCGTCGGGCCGCCGGACCAGCCCCAGACCTCGATCGTGCTGCACCCGCCAGGCGTCGGGGCCAGCATCACCGACGAGGAACGTCGCACCATTGCCGAGATGATGGCCAAGGGCAGCTACGCGATGATCATCCTGTCCACCCCGGACCTGGCCCGCACCTTCGAGCGCGTACAGGCCCGCGGCGCCGACGTGGTCGAGGAGCCTACCGACCAGCCCTACGGCGTGCGCGACTGCGCCATTCGCGACCCGGCCGGGAACCTGATCCGCATCCAGCAGCGGGGTTGATCGGCCTGCGCGGCGCCCGGTGGCCGCCGCCGCCCGACGGGCAGGGCGGTGCCGGGCTCCATCAAGATGCCGCCAGCACGCCGCGCGAGGGGGCATTTTCTTCTCGCCAGCCACACATTCGCTGGACGTGGGTATTACAAGACCGGGTCCATGTTGGGGTCTCACACAGGCTCAGGGATTCGCGCGATGGCATTTCACCGTAAAGCTCATGTCTGCCTGCTGGCGCTCGCGCTGGCCCCGGGCGCTTTCGCCCAGTCGAACCCGTCTTCGGCGACCCCGTCTGCTCCGCCGGCCGCCAGGTCCGCCATGGCGGCCGCGCCTGGCCAGGCACTCAGCCAAGCCGATGCACTCGGCGTGCTGAGCGCCGTCAACCAGAGCGAAATCGCGGCGGGACAGTTGGCGCAGCGCAAGGTGACCAGCGGGCCGGTCCACGACTACGCAGTGCGCATGGTCAAGGAGCACACCGACAACGAGCAGAAGACCAAGGCGATGTCGCCCAATGAAGCTGCCGCCGACGCCCAGCTGCAAAAGAAGAAGGGCCAGGCGGAGTTGGCGAAGCTGCAGCCCATGGAGGGCGACGCGTTCAAGAAAGCGTACGTCGCGGCCATGGTCAAGGATCACGGAGAGGCGCTGAAGACGCTGGACGCAAAGTTGATCCCCGCCGCGAAAGACGCCAAGGTCAAGGCCCATCTGACGGACACGCGCGCCCATGTGGCCGACCACTTGGCCGCAGCGCAACGACTGCAGGCCGGTAAGGCCGATGCCGCCGGTGCTCACGCAGGAGATGCGGCCCACGCGCATTGAAGCGTGGCCTGCGTACCGATATTGAGGTGCCCGGGGCGGTGCGAGCACCGCCCCGCTCTTAAATGGAGGGAGCGGTACAAGCACCACTCCCGCTCTTGGCATGAAAGCGGTGGACGCGTCGCCGCTGTCGGGATGAATTGGTGGAAAGAAGCATGGCCCCGCTCTTGGAATGAAGGGCGGTAAAGCACCGCCGACTCTTGTCGAATCAGGCGGCCTTCGGCCGGCTGCCGCCGTAGGCCTGTGTCGTCAACTGCATGCGCGCCACCGTCCAGGTCTGCAGACCTGCGTGAACCAGCAAGGTGTCGGCGGCGATCTCGAAAGCGGTGAGCTGCGCGGGACTGAAAGCGCGGGTCAAGTCCTCGAAGAACAGCGCAAAGTCGCTCCACCATTGATGCTCATCGTAGTGCTGGCCGCGCGGCGAAAGAATGTACTCGCGAACCAGTTCCACGGCGTCGCGCACTTCGTGGTCGCTCACCCCGCGGCGGAAGAGTCGGGTCTCGATCGGGTCGGTATCGGCGTGTGACATGGCGTGTGGGGATGCTGGAAAGGCGGCGATGATCCAACGAGCCGCGTCAAGGAATCATCGAGACGCGGGCAGGTCCGCGTGATAACTCACGCCGTGCGTTGATCATCGGCAATGCGCGAGAGGGCGGCGTCGTTCAGAGCTGCTTGTCACGAGGCTTGCACGCTCGCTCGCCGATCCTGCGCGCAACGCCCGATGTCGCATCCCGCACAAGCGGACATGGCAATCGAGTGTGCTGCCGTCTCAGCCCGCCGAACGGAACCCTCATGAACGTTCAATCCTACGGGATCATCCTGGTGTGCCTGGGCTTGGCGGCCTGCACCGGGCAAGGGCGTGTCGATGCCGGAATCACGCCGCCGGGTGCAGCGGAATCGCCCAAGACCGATGCGCTTGAAGCCGGCGCCGCGATGCTGCAGGGCAATGGACCGCTGGCCAAGATGGACGTGTACCTGGTCGGCTTTCATCCCATGAAGGAGCAGCCCGGGCACCAGATGGAAGCACATCACTTCTGCCGGCAGGTCAACGAGGATTTTGCGCAGTGCGCGCTGTTTGATGGCAACACGGCAGACGCCAACCTCAACGGTATCGAGTACATCATTTCCGAGCGACTGTTCGAGCAGCTGCCCGCACAGGAGCGCGGGTTCTGGCATCCGCACAATGCCGAAATCCTCAGCGGGCAGTTGGTCGCACCGCACCTGCCGAAAGTGGCGGACCACGCGTTGGTGCGAACCAAAATGAACAGTTACGGCAAGACCTGGCACACATGGCAGTCGCGTCCGGGCAGCCAACCGGCCGATGCGTTGCCCATCGGCCCGGCGATGCTGGCGTGGTCGTTCAACCGGGATGGAGAAGCGGATCCGGCGCTGGTGGCCACCCGTGACCGGGTGATGGATATCTCCACCCCCGCGTTGCGCCAGGATCGCCAGGACCTGGTGGCGTTGGCGCGGCCGCAGGAGGGCGTGGATGCGCTGCGCGACGCATTTCCCCACGCCACACCCATCCCCGGCGTGGTCGACAAAAAGGCCGCAAGCGCGGGTCGCCCAGCCGGACCACACAGCGAATCGCCTGGGCAAACGCATCGCGTTCGCTGACCCGCAGGCCGCGCGCCTTACCGATGCCGATGGATGAGATAAGGCAAGGCCAGTCCGGCGGCAAAACCCACATAGACCAGGAAGAGATCAGAACGGTGCAGGCGTTGATCGAAACCCGGAGACAGCCGAGGCGGCACCACCTTGTAGTCGACCACGTAAGCAATGGCGGTCGTCGTAGCGGCCAGCGCAACGGTGCGAGCAACGCCGCGCCTTCTTGCACGAAGGCGCTCGAAACCGAACGCCCAGAACAGCGAGCTGGCATGGTGGATCACATAGCCGAGCGCCGTATAGCGCGCGCTCCATCCGTCCTGCCGATGCGCGGTGTCGCCCCACAGCCACTGGCTGGTGGCATTGGTGGCGGCGGCGGTGCGCCCGGTGCGGCGCCGGCTGAGCGTGGAGATCACCAGCGTGGAGCACAGGCTGGCCCAGCTTCCCGAGCGCAGGGCAGCACCGAGGGCGACGAGCCATCGGCTCGCCTGACGATCCTGGTCGCCGGCGCGAGCGGACTGATCGGCAAGGCGTTGGTCTCGCGTCTTGAACAGGATGGACATGCGGTGATCCTCGGCGTGCGGGATGTCGCGGCCTCGTCGAAATGTTGGCCGGGCCGCCGGCACGTGGCGCTCGACTATGCCGCGCCCGGTGACGTGCTTGACCCGGCAGCACACGCGCTCGATGGTGTGGACGTGGTGATCAATGCCGTCGGTATTTTTCGACCCAGCGGTCTGGCGAGTTTCGACGCGGTGCACGTGAAAGGGCCGTGCAATCTGTTTGGGCTGGCAGCCAAGGCGGGGGTGCGGCGCGTGGTGCAGATATCGGCACTGGGCGCCGAACCGCAAGCCGTGACGGCCTATCTTCGGACCAAGGCGGCCGGTGATGCGTGCGCAGCCGCTTATCCCGGCAGGTCGGTGATCGTGCGGCCGTCGCTGGTGTTCGCGCCCGGTGGCACCAGCAGTCGCGTATTCCTGCGCCTGGCGGCGTTGCCCTGGCTACCGCTGCCTGGCGGCGGCAAGCAGTGCGTCCAGCCCCTGCACCTGGACGATCTGGTCGAGGGCGTCGCGCGCCTGGTCCAGCAGGACGCGCCGATCACGGCGGTGGATGCCGTCGGGCCCACCCCACTGACGTTTGGCGGCTACCTGCAAATACTGGGGAAACACATGGGCGCCCGTCCCCGCGTGCTCACGCTGCCCGACGGTATTACAAACCTCGCCGCCCGCGTACTGGGCGGCATGGGCGGCAACCTGCTCACCCCCGATGCGCTGGCCATGCTGCGCCAGGGCAGTTGTGCAGATCCGTCGCCCTGGCGCGGGTGGGTGGGGCGCCCGCTGCGGATGCCTGGGCAATTCATTGCGCACGACGAAGCGCAGGGACTACGCAGCGAGGCGGAGCTGTCGAACCTGTTGCCCTTGCTGCGCGCCACGCTGTCGCTGATGTGGCTGGTGACCGCGTGGGTGTCGGTTTTCGTGTATCCCCGCGAGGCGAGCCTGGCGCTGCTGGAGCGCAGCCTGGTGCCCGATACGCTTGCCCCCTGGGCACTGATGGGTGCCGCCGCGCTGGATGCGGCGCTGGGCCTGGGGATGTGGGTGAGGCCTTGGCGCCGGGTGGTCTACCGGATGCAGCTGGCGCTGATCGCGTTCTACACCGTGGTCATCAGCATCGCGTTGCCTGAATTCTGGGCCCACCCCTATGGGCCGGTGTTGAAGAACGTGCCGCTGCTCGCATTGATTTACGCAATGCTTCGCCTGGAGGACCGGAATGGAACTGGCCACCGTTAAGTTCCTGCATATCCTCTCCTCGACGTTCCTCTTCGGGACCGGCGTGGGGACGGCTTTCTATCTGTTGTTCACCAGTCGCAGCAGGGATCCGCACGTGGTCGCGGCGGTGGCGCGCCTGGTGGTGATCGCCGACTGGATCTTCACGGCCACCACGATTGTTTTCCAGCCGCTGTCCGGGCTGTACCTGGCGCATTTGCTGGGCGTGCCGCTGACCGCGCCGTGGTTGTTCTGGTCGATCGTGTTGTTCGTGATCGCCGCGCTGTGCTGGCTGCCCGTGGTGTGGCTGCAGATGCGATTGCGCGACGTGGCCCAGGCCGCCGCCGCAGCCGGGCAGCCACTGCCGTTGCGGTACGACGGCTATCTGGGCGCGTGGGCGGCATTGGGCGTGCCAGCGCTGTTCTCCTTCCTGGCGATCTTCTATCTGATGACGGCCAAGCCGGCGTTGGGATAAAACTTCACCCGGCGATGCAGGCCGGCTGGTTAGCGTGGATGGACCCCGCCGCTGGAGCTGCACATGAGCCGCCACCACCCTCTTGATGAACAGGTCATCGTCGTCACCGGTGCTTCCAGCGGGATTGGATTGGCCACGGTCTTGTTGGCTGCCGAACGCGGCGCCAAAGTGGTGGCCATCGCCCGAAGCGGGCAGGTGCTGGAAGAGCTTGCGCAGACCATCGCCGAGAACGGCGGCCAGGCGCTGCCCATCGTGGCCGACGTGGCGGACCGCGAGCAACTGGAAAGCGCCGTGCAGCAGACGTTGGCGAAGTTCGGGCGCATCGATACCTGGATCAACAATGCCGGCGTTGCGATCTATGGCCTGCTGCAGGAGGTGGACGAGGGCGATAGCCGTCGGCTGTTCGACGTCAACTTCTGGGGCGTGGTCAACGGCTCGTTGCTCGCGCTGCCGCACCTGGTGGCCAGCCAGGGCGTGCTGGTCAACGTGGGCAGCGAGGCGTCCGAGGCGGTGGTCCCATGGCAGGGCATGTATTCGGCCAGCAAGCACGCAGTAAAAGGTTTCACCGACGGCCTGCGCATAGAGGCCGAGCAGATCCATCGCCATCCGGTATCGATCGTGCTGATCCAGCCGACCGCCGTCGACACGCCTTATCCGGAACATGCCCGCAACTACATGAGCGAGGAGCCGAAGCTTCCGCCACCATTGATCGATGCGCAGCGCGTGGCCGATGCGATCCTCGAGGCTGCCGTGGATGGCGGCCGGGACGTCAAGGTCGGTGCACTGGCGAGTGCCAATATCGCGATGAGCCGATGGATGCCGCGCCTGGCTGACCGACTCTCGGCTGCCCGCGGAAAGACCCAGCAACAGAAGCAGCCTGCCCGACGACCCGAAGGCACGTTGTACACCGCGGGCGAAAGCGGGCGGGTGCAAGGGCGTCCGCCTGCCTGAAGGACGCGACCAACGCCACACTCTCACTTCGCCGAGACAGGAGCCATCATGTCCACAGCATTGACCCATCCCTTGTGGCAGGTAACCCCGCGCGACGATCTGTTGAGTGATGCGTTGCCCGCCACTGCCGATGTCGTGGTGATCGGTGCGGGCATCGCGGGCTTGGTCACCGCATTGAATTGCGCCCAGGACGGTCGATCGGTGGTCGTGGTGGAGCGCGATAGGCCCGGCGCGGGTGAGTCGGGGCGTACCACGGCGCATCTGGCCTCGGCACTGGACGATCGCTATCACGCGTTGGCGCGTCTGCATGGCGAGGAGGGCGCGCAATTGGCAGCGGCGAGCCACGCGGCGGCGATCGACTGGATCGAAGCCTTCGCCAGCCCCCGCAAGGAGGCGTGCGGATTCCGGCGAATCCCCGGTTATCTGTTTACCTGCCAGGACGACGTACGTGGCCTGCGCGCCGAAGCACAGGCGGCAGCCAAGGCCGGATTGTCTTGCAGCTATCTCGAGCAAGGCATCCCCGGACTGCCCGCATTGGGTCCGGCGGTGCGTTTCGAGGCGCAGGCGCGCGTGGACATGGGACGCCTGCTCGATGCGTTGGTGCAGGCCTGCGTGGAGGCGGGTGTGCAGTTCTTCCGTGGCAACGCGGTGAAGGTGAGTGGCGGCGAACTCGCGCAGGTGACACTCGATTCGGGACAGGCGCTGCGGGCCGGTGCCGCGGTGGTGGCCAGCAACGTGCCGTTCCATGAGCGCATCGCGATCCATACCAAGCAAGCGCCCTATCGGACCTACGTAGTGGCCGGCCCCGTGGAAGCCGATGCATGGGTTGATGCATTGATCTGGGACGATGGCGATCCGTATCACTACGTGCGGCTGGCAGAGGATCCGGACAGCGGACAGACCATGGTCATCGTGGGTGGCGAGGATCACAAGACCGGCCAAAGCGATGACACCGAGGCATTCCCGCGGCTGCAGCAGTGGGCGCGTGAGCATCTGCCAGGGGTGTCGCGCTTCACCCACGGGTGGTCCGGGCAAGTGCTCGAACCGGCCGACTCGCTGGCCTTCATCGGTGCCGACCCTGGCGGCGAACAGAACGTTTACGTGATCACGGGCGACTCCGGCAACGGGGTCACCCACGGAACGCTCGGCGGTTTGCTGGTCGCGGACCTCATCGCCGGTCGAGCCAACCCCTGGGCCGCGCTCTATGCGCCGGACCGCAAGATCCTGAAGGGTGGCCGCGAATGGCTGCGCGAGAACGCGAACGTGGCGGCGCAGTATCGAGACTGGGTAGCCCCCGGCGATTCGAATTCCGACGCGCTGGCGAGAGGCGAAGGCGCCGTCGTGCGTCGCGGCGTGCATCGCGTCGCAACCTACCGGGATGGCGATGGCACCCTGCATGAATTCAATGCGCGTTGTCCGCATCTGGGCTGCGCGGTGCACTGGAGCCCCCAGGAAAAATCCTGGGATTGCCCTTGCCACGGTTCGAGATTCGAAGCGCAAACCGGGCAGGTGCTCAACGGTCCGGCGAACGAACCACTTTCACCTTGGGAAAGTGATCAGCGATAACGCTGCGCAAGCGCCGCTCACAGCGGCGTTGCTCACATCGGAGCCGGCGTGTGGGCGGCTGTGTCCAGCCCATATTCGTGCAGCAACAGGCCGATCGCTGCCTCGTTGCGCTTGAGCGCCGCGTCCAGGGCCAGTCGCAGTTGCACATCGTCTCGACGCACGCCCATCGAGATGTCGAAGGCCATCGGCCATTGTGGTCCGTCGAGCCATGGACTGACCGGCACCAGGCTCAGCGGCACCGACTGGCGCGGCGCAAAGTACGCCGCCGTCGGGCCCCACACCACCGCGATATCGATCTGGCCCTCGGCCACGGCTTGCGCAATGGCGGCCTGTGGCGCCTGCTCGGCGTAGTTGCCATAGATCATGTAGCCGCGGACGTGTTCGACGATGCCGCGGCGCGAGAGCGCGTGCGCCGGCGGGGTGTTGGCGCCATCGTCCCCCACCAGTTGCACGCCGATCCTGGCTTGTCGCAAGCGCGGGTCATCGAACGAACGGATCTGTGCCCACTCGCTCCCCTGCCGCGCCAGGAAGACATAGCTGGCCCGGTAATAGGGACGGGTCGTTGCCAGGCCTTCGATACTGCTGGCGATGCCCGGGACGATGTCGCAGCGGCCGGCATTGATCGTGTTGCGCAAGGCGCCGCGCCGTTGCGCCCACCAGGTGTACTCAACCTGCATGTGCAGGTCTTTGCCGATGAGCTCCATCAGGCGGTTTTCCAGGCCTTGCTGGTCACGGCTGGAGTAGGGCAGGTTGTTGGGATCCGCACATACCCGCAGCTCGCGCGCCGGCAGGGGGGCGATCACGGCGAACAGCAGCACCGCCAATACCAGTCCACGTGGATTCACGGCATCACCTCCAGGCCCCAAGGCCGACCGCCCAGTGCAATCGTCTGGATGACGCGGTTCGAGACCAGGTCCACCACCGTGACATCGCCGGACAGGCCTCCGGTGGCATACAGACGCTTGCCATCGGGCGACAGCGCCACCGACCAGGTCCGCTGGCCGACCGGGAAATAGCGCACGATGCGCCCGCTGGCGGGCTCGACTTCGGCCACTTGGTTGCCCCGGCCCAGTGCCACGAACGCCCGCCGATAGTCTGGCGCCAGCGCTATGCCGACGGCCTGCGCAGGAGCAGGCGCATGAGCGTCGGCGGTGAAGTCGATGGTGCGCACGATCTGGCGCGTGCGCATGTCGAACACCGCCACGGTGCCGCGCATCTCCGAGGAGACCCAAAGCCAGCGCCCATCCGGCGAGAACACCGCGTCGCGTGGACGCGTGCCGACCGGAACACTGTCCACCAGCTTGAATTGCCGCGCATCGATGAAATGCACGACGCTGGCCGTTTCGGAAGTACAGATGATCCACTTGCCATCCGGGCTGGCGGCCATGCCTTCGGGTTCGGCGCCCACTTCCACCTCGCCCAGCAACTTGCTGCTGGCGATGTCGACGATCGATACGCGGGCATCGTCTTCGTTGGCTACATAGACGCGCTTGCCATCGGGACTGAGGGCGAACCGCTCTGGATCCGGTCCGGAGGCGATCGGCGCGGCACGTTGTCCGTCGCGCGTGGACAACACCGCGATCTGGTTGTCGATGCTGGTGGCCACGTAGAGGGTTCGCCCATCGTGCGACAGGCGCATCCCGCGGGGTCGCTTTCCGACATCCCAGCTGGCCACGCGCTCGCCCTGCGGCATGCGCAGCACGTGTACGCGGTTGGCCTGCTCGTCGCTCACGAACACCGTATCCGCCCTTACGGAAGCGGGAAGCAACAACAACAGCAACACCGGCGCCCACGCCCGTGCCGGTCGATCCAGCCCACGGGCCAGCATCCAGATCCCGGCCGCCGCATGCACCAGGCCACCGGGGACCCACATCAACAACCCCGCCAATTGCTGGTCTTCCGTCGGGCTGAGCCCGAACGCGTCCAGGCCGATCGCGCTATAGCCGGCATACCAGGGACCACGCGAGAAAGCCATCAGCGCACCAAGCGCTCCGCTGACCAGCGAAGTGAAGAACAGGCACCCCACGATCACGCCGGCTCGCCTGACCGGCGCGGTCAGCATCGCCCACCAGAACAGCAACGCCGAGCCCAGGAAGCATGCATGCTGCACCACGTGCCAACCCTCGTGCGACAACGCCAGGTCGAACGCGGCAGGCGCGTGCCACAGCCACAGCACGATGGCCTGCACGGCCGTGGCAACGAGCGGATGCGTGAGCGTGCGCCAAGGCAGGATCACCAGGCCGCGCGTACCCCACACGGCAATGCGTTGCCGCGTGCCTCGATCGAAGGCCCACAGCCAGATTCCCACCGGGCGCGACAGCACGAACAGCGGCGCGGCCACCAGCATCATCAGCTCGTGCTCCAGCATGTGGGCCACGAATGCGCGCTCGCCGGCCGCGTGCAGCGGACTGACCAGCGAGGCCGCCAATACCAGCCAGCCCGCGACAAAATACAGCGCCTTCAGGTTGAGGGATCGATGCTCGCGCATGCGGGGTCGCAGCCGTGCATAGCCGCACGCGAAGCACACCAGGGTCAGCACCAGCGGGACCAGGATCCACGGATCCAGCGTCCAGGGTAAAGACGCCGCAGGCCCGCCGCCGTGTGCCAGGCAAGTCCCCGGCATGAGCAGCAGCAGGAGCAGCAGCGCGGGCACCGTTGATGCCATCGTTGGTGTCAGCCGATGCATCAAGGGCATGATGGCATCCAGAGCACGGCCAGCATTTGCCACGACACCGCGATGGACATCACCGCGCAGGTCATCCACCCCAGTTGCGCGATGAAGCGCCGATTGCGGGCGGCCGACGCGTCCAGCGTCTCCAGGCGATGGGGCGCCAGCGACGCCCGGGTGACCAGGCAACCCAGTGCCATCCACGCGAACGCGCCGGCCGTGACGGCCCATCCCAGTGCCGGTTGCCCCCACTCGCAGCGAAACCGCAACAGGTCCGACAGCAACTGATGGTGCACCGCCTCGGCCGACAGCGCGCAGCCCAGCGCGGCCCAAGCCATCCAACGGCCTTGGCGGTGCCGTGTCATAGCCAGCGCGGCGTCCAGTAGATGACCCCATAGAGCACCACCCAACTCCAGACGATGAAGTGCCAGTACATGGCGTTGTCGGCGACATCCGAATAGCGGCGGCCTTCCATGGGCTTGAGCCAGCTCAGCGCCGCGAGCACGCCGGTGTCGAAGACATCGGTCACCATGTGGAAGGTGTGCAGCACCAACAGCGCCCACACGATCGAACCGTAGGCGGTGTGGTCCCAGCGTTCGTTCATGGCGTACATCTCGACGCCACGCAGCACCAGCAGCACCACGCCGAGCAAGGTCATCAAGGTCAGGCCAATGCGCACCGGCCACAACCTTTGCGCCTGCGCCATGCGGGCAAGCCAGACGTTTGGCCACTCGGTGCACAACGCCACCACGGTGAGGATGCTGGACCAGAACAGCGGCGGCGCGGCGACCGGCGGCCATTGATGTTCGTTGTGGACCAGGAAGTAGTACGCACCGATCGCCAGGACGAAGCCCATGCCTTCGATGAGCATGAAGCCCATCACGCCCCACCAGCCCAGGCCGCTCGAGCCGAACGCATAGTCCGGCAGCGAGGCCACATCTCCCACGACCTGCGGCGTGCGGGTCATGACGGCTCTCCCAGGCTGGGCTCGGAGCGCTTGGGCCAGAACCAGATCGTCAGCGTGATGGCGGCCGGAATCGCGCCCCAGATCACGCCCCATTGATCGAAGATCGACCAGACGAATACCAGCGCAATCGCCAGCGCCGACCACAGGGGCCAGATCGTGGGATCCGGCATCGCCCAGCGTGAGCTGGGATGGCCATCGACCGGGCTGGTCAACAGCGCTTCGCGGCGATCCTCGCGCAGCCCGGTGAGCACGGGCAGTGTTTCGCGAGGATTGCCCTGTGCATCGGCCCACAAGGGGTGGCGGCCATCCACCACCGGCGTCCAGGCGAAGTTGTAGGCCGGTGGCGGGCTGGCCGTGGCCCAGGCCAGGTCGGGTGCACCCCAGGGATCGGCCGGCGCCGTGGCGGGCTGCCGCAAGGCACGCCAGGTGTTGACGACCATCAGCACGAAGCTGATCGCCATCAGGTACGCACCGGCGGTGGCCAGCAGGTTGTAGGGCCCCCAACCCAATCCGTCCTGGTAGGTGTAGACGCGGCGCGGCATGCCGATCAAACCGAGATAGTGCATCGGGAAGAACGTGAGATTGAACCCGGCAAACAACAACCAGAACTGCCATTTGCCCAGTCGCTCGCTGAGCAGCCTGCCGGTGACTTTGGGAAACCAGAAATAGAACCCGCCCAGTAGCGGAAATACCGCGCCACCGATCAGCACGTAATGGAAGTGCGCCACGACGAAGTAGGTGTCATGCACCTGCAGGTTGAAGGGCACCGCAGCCAGCATGACCCCGGTCATGCCGCCGAGCACGAACAGCGCAAAAAAGCCGAGGACGAACAACAGGGGCACGTGCAGCCGTGGACGACCGGTGGCCAGTGTGGCGATCCAGCAGAAGATCTGGATGCCGCTGGGCAGCGCGATCAGCATGCTGGCCGCCGTGTAAAAGCTGTTGCCCATCGGCGGCAGGCCGGTGGCGAACATGTGGTGCACCCACAAGCCGAATGCCAGGAATCCAATCGTGACCAGCGCCAGCACCATGGCCGTGTAGCCGAATATCGGACGCTTGGAAAAAGTCTCCACGATGCTGGAGATCATGCCCAACGCCGGCATGAAGATGATGTACACCTCCGGGTGTCCGAAGAACCAGAACAGGTGCTGCCACAGCAGCGGATCGCCGCCTTCTGCCACGTTGTAGAACTGGGTGCCGACCAGCCGGTCGGTGATGAGGAACGTGCTGGCCAGCATCACCGCCGGCATCGCGAAGATCACCATCAGGCTGGTCACCAACATCGACCACACGAACAGCGGCATGCGCGACAAGCTCATGCCCGGTGCGCGCATGGTCATGATGGTGGCCACCAGCTCGACCGCCACGCACAGGCCCGCCACTTCGGTGAAAGTGATCATCTGGGCCCAGAAGTCGGTGCGCTTGCCGGCCGAATAGTCCGGGCCGGAAAGCGGCACGTAACCGGTCCAGCCCGTCTCCGGGCCCACGTCGAGCAGGAAGGCGGCGAAGATCATGATGCCGCCAAACAGGTAGACCCAGTAACTGAAGGCGTTGAGCCGCGGGAAGGAGATGTTGCGGGCGCCCACCATCAACGGCACCAGGTACACCGCAACGGCTTCCATCACCGGCACGGCGAACAGGAACATCATCGCCGAGCCATGCATCGAGAACATCTGGTTGTAACGATCCGGCCCGATCAGGCGAAGCTCGGGCCACGCCAGTTGGGTGCGCATGAGCAATGCCAGCACGCCGGCCATCAGGAAGAACACGAAGGCAGTCACCAGGTAACGCCGCGCCACGCGCTTGTGATCGACCGTGGTCAGCCATCCCATCAGGCCCGGTCGGTCGGCCCAGATGGACGCCAGATGGGCGGGCGTGTCCGGGTTCATTCCAGGCCCATCAGGTAGGTGACCAGATCGGCGCGGTCTTCCGGCCGCAGGGGAACGGCAGGCATCAGGTTGCCGGGCTTGCCGTGCTGCGGATCGGCGAGCCAGTGCTCCAGGTCCGCGTTCGACATCGGCAGGGCGCCCGCGGCCAAGGTGCGGCGACTGGACAGGTGGGTCAGGTCCGGACCCAGATGCGAACCAGCCAACGTGCCGCGCACGGCATGGCAGCTCATGCACGCGGCCTGGGTGAACACCGCCGCCCCGCGCAGTGCCGCGCTGCTCGCCGGCGCGCGGGCCGGTAGTCGTTGTCGCTGCTGCCACGCCGCGAATGCCGCCTCGTCCACCACCTGTACATCCAAGGCCATGTGCGCGTGCTGCAACCCGCAGAACTCGGCGCATTGACCGCGATAGCGGCCGTCCCGACGGGGCGTCACCAGCACCGCATTGGTGTAGCCGGGGATCAGGTCTTCCTTGCCCGTGAGTGCCGGCACCCAGAAGCTGTGGATGACATCTCCGGAGCGAAGTTCGATCCGCGCCGTGCGCTCGCGCGGCAGCCACAGTTCGTTGGCGGTGATGAACTGCTGTTGCGGATCGTGCGACAGGTACTCCACCTGCCACCACCATTGCTTTGCCGTGATGCGCACTTCCAGGTCGGGTCGACCGGCATGCAATTTGCGATCGGCCAGGAAAGCAATCGCGACAAACCAGGTCAGCAGGCCGACCACCAGGATCGACCAGGCCACCAGGCCCCGGCGCCAGGCCGGGTCCGCGACGGTTCCATCGGTGGTCTGGAATCGGCGGCGTCGCGCATGCGCCAAGGCCCAGGCCAATGCGATCAGCACGGCGAGGTACAGCACGCTGCAGACCGACACCAGGATCCACCACAGCTGGTCGATGGCCTGTGCCTGGTCCGCCGCTGGATCCAGGGCCGATTGCACGCCGCGGCAGCCCACCAGGGCCAGCACGATCGGGACGGCGCCCAGCCAGCGGCGCGCGCTCATTGCGGCGGCACCGTTACCGCATCGCCACCCTTCGGGGGCTGCCGCGGCAGCTGGTTCAACGGAGGGGTAGCGCTCAACGCGTCGCGACGGCTGGGTGCGGCGGCCTTGGAGACATTGCCGGCCAACGCGCGTACATACGCGGCCAGTTGCCAGGCCTGCTCGTCGGTCAGGCGATTGCGCCAGGCCGGCATGCCGTTGGGCCGTCCATCGATGATGCTGGCGTGGATCTGGTCGATGTTCCCGCCATAGCGCCAAGGCGCGTCCATCAAGGCCGGTCCGATGGCACCGCCGCCGGCGCCGTGGCAGCCATTGCAATTGAAGGCCCGGTACCAACGGCTGCCTTGATTGATGTGGTAGGCGTTCGCTTCGAAGTGTGCGCCGATCTCGCTGATGCCCATTGGACTGCCGCCCGGTTGGAAATCGGTCAGCGCCGGCCTTGGATTCTGTCCCGAGGGCGCTGCGTAATATTCGCGGCGCTCGCGCTCGCAGCCACCGCAGATCACGACGACGAGCAGCGCCGACCAGGTCCACTTATCGCGGCAGCGCAAAGACATACAAAGTCCCGCCCGGCGTAGTGCGCTGTTTCAGATCGGCCACCGCGCCCGCCCAACCGCCACCTGCGGTGACATCGCGCGCGTCCAGGTTGTTCACCACGATGGTGCCTGCCCAGCCGCCCACGCCGGACAACACCGCGATGTACTGGTGGCCATCGGGTCCTGTATAGCTCACCGGCTGGCCGATGACGCCGGAGTCGGTCTTGAACTGCCAGAGCAGTTTTCCGTCCGTTGCATCGACCGCTTTGAACCAACCATCCATCGTGCCGTAAAACACGAGGTCGCCCGCCGTGGCCAGCGTGCCGCTCCACACGGGAAGATCCTCCTTCACCTGCCAGGCGGCCCGGCGCGCGACCGGATCCCAGGCGGTCAAGGCGCCGCGGTTGCCACCGGGCCCGGCGAACATCCTCGATTCGGCACCCAGGTAGGGCGTCCCAGCGATGTAGTTCACTTCGTTGGTCTGCCAATCCATGCACAGGTTGTTGTGAGGGATGAACAGCAATTTCGCCTTCGGAGACCAGGACGAGGGGTTCCAGTCCTTCATGCCGGTCGACGCAGGGCAGATATCGCGGGTCGCTTTGCCAACCGAAGGCTGCTTGTCCGGGTTGTAGCGCGGCCGCCCGCTTTTCAGGTCGATCGCTTCGATCGAATTGACATGGCCGAAGGCATCGGCGGAAAGCACTTCGCCGGTGGCGCGATCGAGCACGTAGACGAAGCCGTTGCGCTCGGGCCGCACCAGCACTTTGCGGCCACGCCCATCGATCGTCAGGTCGAGCAGCACGCTCTCGTTGATCGCGTCGTAGTCGAACAGATCGTGCGGCGAGAATTGATAGAACCAACGCGCCTGGCCGGTGTCGGGCTCGCGCGCGAACATGCCCGCGGTCCACTTGTTGTCGCCAGGCCGTTGCTCTGCGTTCCACGGCCCCGGATTGCCCGTGCCGTAATAGATCAGATCCAGTTCCGGGTCGTAGGAGATCCATCCCCAGACCGTTCCGCCGCCCAGGCGCCAGGCATCGCCCGGCCAGGAGGACGTACCCAGGTCGCGGCCTTGATCGGTCGCGTAGTGGGGCTTGAACGATGGGCCGATCAGCACGTCACTGTCCGGGCCGGTGCTGTAGGCCTTCCAGACCTGCTTGCCGGTTTTCGCATCCAGCGCGGCCAGCCAGCCGCGAACGCCGAATTCCCCGCCGGCATTACCTACCAGCACCTTGTCTTTGACCACCATGGGCGCCATCGTGATCGTCTCACCGAGATTGATGTCGCCCATTTGCGCGCGCCACGCGACTTCGCCCGTCGCCGCGTCCAACGCAATCGTGCTGCCATCGAGCGTGTTGAATATCACCCGGCCTTGCCAATACACCGCACCTCGATTGACCACATCGCAACAGGCCACGCCTTGCGAAGCGGGCGCAGGTCGCGGCTCGTACTTCCACTTCTGGGGCGCTCCCGGTTTGCTCAGGTCCAGTGCGTAGACGATGTTGGGGTAAGGCGTGACCAGGTACATCGTGTCATCGACCACGATGGGCGCGGCCTCCTGCCCCCGGTCCACACCGGTGGAAAAGGTGAAGGCGACCTTGAGCTGTGACACGTTTTGACGGTCGATTTCGCCAAGCGGACTGAAACGAGTGTTGGCGTAATCCAGCGTCGCCATCGGCCACTCGCCCGGTGGGCTGGCGGGGCCGGCAGGGGTGGCAGCCGACAGCGAGCCAATCAACGCGACCGACACGCCGGCAAGTAGCAAACCGCGGACTCCAGCCAGGTAGCCCATCGACCTAATCCACCGCTTCGTGTTCGTTGCACGCATTGGCGAGGTCGAGCAATCGCATGATGTCTCCGGGCGCAGTTCCACGTAGATCCCCTGCGACCTCGCCGCTACCTGGCCATCGCGCCGCGAGCTTGCCACCGCCGTTGTCGGACACACGTGAATAATCACCGGCGCGGCAGGTTCCGTCTTCTCCGGACCTAAACCGCTCAGCGAGGCGGCGACGATGGGCCGGGCGACCACGCCGCTGGCAGGAAAGCGGCGTGCTGCTGCCGATGCGGAAAACGCCGAGCCCATCGATCGCCGGCGCGCGGATGCGCCCTCGGGGACCCTGCGGCTGATCGGCGCACAGGCCTTGCGTCGCACCGCATGGCGGTTAGGGCAGGTTGCGGTCAGCGGCGGCTTTGACACACTGTCCATCGAGCCCGCTGGACCACACCTTTGCCATGACGCAACTCGGCGTATTTCTGGGGATTTTCGTCGTAGCGCTACTGGCCGCCACGATCTTGCCGATGCAGTCGGAAGCCGCACTCGTAGGCCTGTTGCTGGGCGGATATCCGGCCGTCTGGCTGGTCGCCGTTGCCAGCGCCGGCAACGTGCTGGGCTCGCTGGTCAATTGGTGGCTGGGTCGCGAACTATTGCGTTTCCAGGGGCGCCGGTGGTTTCCGCTCGGCGCCGAAAAACTTGCCCAGGTACAGCACTGGTATCGGCGCTACGGCAAGTGGTCCTTGCTGCTGAGCTGGGTGCCGATCATCGGCGACCCGCTCACCTTGGCGGCCGGCACCATGCGCGAGCCGCTACGGTTTTTCCTGCCCCTGGTCGCCATCGCCAAGGTCGCGCGCTACGGCGTGTTGGCCTGGGCAACGCTGCGGTGGATTTGATGCAGGGCCGCGTCGTCGCTCAGCCATCCGCGCCCGGCAGCAGGGGAGCGAGCACGGACTGCAACTGTGCACGGCGCCATTGGCCCAATCCTGCGGGCCACTGTCCGCCGTCCAGCAAGCTCTCCAGGTGGCGGCGCGAGGCCAGGATGCCGTCCGGCAAACCCAGTTCGCGACTGCGGTTGGCCACCGCTTCCTGCAGCCGCTTGAGCGCCTGCTTGTTGGTGTCGTTGGCCGCCAGGGCCAGCGGAAGTTCCGACTCGTCCTGGAGCGGTGTTTCCAGCGCCTGCCAGATGGCGCCGGACAGCTTGCGCGGTGCTTTGGGAAAGCGGTCGAATACCTGCAGCAGCGCTGTCTCGTCGACCGGTGGCGTGCGTGCCAGCGAGACGGCCAGTTCATTGTCCAGGATCCAACTGCGCGGCCGGTCGCTCTGGCGGGCCTGCACATCGCGCCAACGCAGCAGGCCCACCAGGCGCGCCTGGGCCGGGGCATCCAGGAACTGGGCGCTGCGCATGGACAGATGGGGCCAGCGCTCGCCGTCATCCTGCTCCACGCCGGCAAGCAGGCGCTCGGCATCCTCTTCCAGCCACGTCCGGCGGTCGAGGTCGCGCAATTTGGCGTCCAGCGTGTCGTGCAGCGCAAACAGGTAGAACACGTCGTCGGCGGCATATTCCAGCTGCGACGGTGACAACGGCCGCCGCATCCAGTCCGAGCGCTGCTCACCCTTGTTGAGCAGGGTGCCGGTGAGCTCCAGGACCAGTTTTTGGTACCCCATGCCCGCGGCCATTCCTGCCAGTCCGGCGGCGACTTGCGTGTCGAACAGGGGCCGCGGCAGCACGCCACAGGCGGTCTTGAAGGCCACCAGGTCTTCGCTGGCGCTGTGCATCACCTTCAGGATGCTGGTATCGGTCAACCAGGGTCGCAGGGCTTCGGCCATGCCCGGCGCCAGGGGGTCGATCAACAGGATTTCTTCGCCCACTGCCATCTGCACCAGCGCCAACTGCGGCCAGTACGTGCGTTCGCGGATGAATTCAGTGTCCAGGCCAATGCGGTCCGGACGCGTGCGCAGGCGTTCGTCGAGATCGGCGGGGTTTTGGATCCAATGGGGCACGGCGTTTCCGGGGGCAGGCGCTGCGTTGCGCAGGTGAAGCAGGATAGCCTAACGTCCCCAGCGCCCGGCACGCGCCGGCGACCAGAAGGAGGCAGCGCGCATGAAACGTGGCGGTTGGCGGTTGGCGGCAGGGCTGGCCATGGGGCTGGCAGGGTGCTCGCCGTCGGCGCAGACCGAGCGTGGGCGCGCCACCGCCGCGGCGGGGGACGATGCCCCGCGACGCGAGGCCGTGGCCGCGCAGCCGGTCAAGCCCACGGTGTCGATTGCGGCCGTCGGCGACGACCGCGTGTTGCGCTGGCAACCGCCGCCGGTGGCCCTGGGCGATGCCGATGCCGCCTCGGTGCGCAAGCGCGCAACCGAAGCGTTGGGCGAAGGACGGTTGTACGAGGACGCCGATTCGGCCATCCCGATATGGCTGGCACTGCGCGAACGCGATGGCGACAGTCCGGCCACCAGGCAGGGCCTGGCGCAGGCGCGGCGGCAGTTGCTGGCGCGCGGCCGCGAACTGTTGGCCCAAACCGAGAAACAAGGGGAGGCATTGGACCAGGCCCGCACCGTGGCAATGGTGGCGCTCACGCTGGATCCCGACGATGACCCGGTGCGGGAGCTGCAAGCCAAGGTGGAACGCGCGCAGCGACTGTTGGCGTTCAACCGCGCTGGCGAAGAGGACCTGCGTGCCGATCGCCTGGGTGAAGACGGCGGCGATGGCGCAATCACCAACTTCCGAGAAGTGCTGGCGCTGGATCCGGACAACCCGCGCGCCCGCCAGGGCATCGCCGCGGCGGAAAGTGGGCTGATCCGTCGTGCAGAGCTGGCCGCGACGCAGGGAGATTTCGATGCCGCGCGGCGCTGGCTGGGCAGTGCCGCGCAACTGCGCGAACGCGCGCCCAGCGTGGAGGAAGCGCGCCGGCGCGTGGAAGAGGCACGGCATGCGCGCATCGCCAGCCTGTACGAGGCGGCGCGGCGGGATCTGGCGCAGCTCAAAGGGTTGAAGGGCGCCGGCGTAAAGCTGGCCGAGGTGCTGCGCATCGCCGAGCCCGGCGACCCGGTGGCGATGGCGCTGCGCCAGCGCATCGACCTGGCCACGCACTACGGCAGCTTCCGTCCGCGGCAGGTCTTCACCGACGGGATGCGCGACGGCGGACGCAGCCCGCAGATGATCGTCGTGCCGCATGGCGCGTTCCTGATGGGGGCAAGCGATACCGAGCCCGGCGCCGCCGACAGCGAGCGGCCGGCCCATTACGTGCGCTTCGAGCGCGGGTTCGCGATGTCGATCACCGAAGTCACGGTGGCCGAGTTCGGGGTCTTCGTGCAGGCCGCCAACGCACGGCCGCGCGCTACCCGCCGCGGGCACTCGATCGTCTATGACGAGCGCAGCGGCAATTTCGTGCGCCGCAGCGGCGTGGACTGGCAATCGGACTACAACGGCGCCCGCGCCGCGCCGAACATGCCGGTCATGCACGTGAGCGTGCGGGATGCCGAAGCCTATGCACGCTGGCTGTCCGAACAGACCGGCCGCCACTACCGGCTGCCGACCGAGGCCGAGTTCGAATACGCGTTGCGCTCGGGCAATCGCGGCCGTTATCCGTGGGGTGCGGACGGCACGCCACCGGAAGGCAGCGGCAACTACACCGGCGGCAACGACACCTCGCCCAGTGGCCGCCGGTGGTCCAACGCGTTCGTCGGCTATGGCGACGGGTTCTGGGGCCCGGCGCCGGTGGCCAGCTTCCGTGCCAACGCCTGGGGCGTGCACGACCTGAGTGGCAATCTCAGCGAATGGGTGGCCGATTGCTGGCATGCCAGTTACCGTCGGGCCCCCGCCGATGGGGCCGCGTGGTTCAACCCCGGCTGCCGGCAGCGGGTGGTGCGGGGTGGCAGCTGGGCCAACTCCCCCCAACAGACCCGAGCGGCCTGGCGCCTGTCACAGGACTCGGACGTGACCAGTGCCAGGATCGGCTTCCGCCTCGTACGCGGGATATGAGCTAATCCGTTTCCATCGCACCGGACCAGGAAGCCGTCACCATGCGCAATGATCCTTTCGACGGTCGCCAGGCAACATCGGGCCGTCGCCGCGGCCTGTTTGGCAACGTCCGCTGGTGGGTGCTGATCGCCTTCGCCGGCTATGCGGCGTTCTACTGGTTCTCCAACCGCAGCGAAGATCCCTACACCGGCGAAAAAGTGTTGATCGACAGTTCGCTGGGCGTGGAGGAGGAAAAAGCGATGGGCTTGCAGGCCTATCAAGAAATCCTCTCGCAGGAACGCCCGATCGATCCCAACTCGCAGGCCGCGCGCCAGGTGCGCGAGATCGCCCAGCGCCTCATCGCCAAGGTCGATCCGGTCGAAGCGGCGCTGGCCGCCGAACACGGCATGCAACCCAACCACCTCTCGCGTGGATTCGAGTGGGACGTCAACGTGATCCAGTCCGACCAGGCCAACGCCTTCTGCCTGCCCGGCGGCAAGATGGCGGTCTACACGGGCCTGTTTCCGGTGGCGCAGAACGCCGATGCGATGGCCGTGGTGATGGGGCACGAGATCGCCCATGCGCTGCTGCGTCACGGCGCCCAGCGCATGGCCCAGCAAAAGCTCACCCAGATCGGCCAGATGGCCGGCGCCGCCAGCGGCATGGACCCGCAACAGCAGCAAATGGTGATGGCGGCCATGGGCTACGGCTACCTGCTGCCGTACGCGCGCAGCCACGAGACCCAGGCCGATGAAGTGGGTCTGATGTTGGCCGCCGCCGCGTGCTACGACCCGCGCGAGGCTGTCCCGCTGTGGGAGCGCATGGAGCAATCCAGCGGGGGCCAGGCACCGCCAGAGTTCTCCTCCACCCATCCCAATCCCGGCACCCGTATCCAGAACCTGCAGGCGCTGATGCCCAAGGCGTTGGAGTATCGCCAGCGCTACTGCACCGACGGGCCGGCTCTGAAATAGATGCTCGTGGCCGAGGAGTGAGCGGCGGCATGGCCGCGGGCGGACGACCCGCGCGGCCGACTCGACGAGCGGACGCGCTCAGTCCGGTTCTACGCGAACCGCGATCTGCCCGTCGCTTACCCGTGCCAGCAGCCGATCGCCCGACTGCACCTGCTCGCGCGAACGCACCAGGCGACCGTCGTCCTCGCGGGTGAGCAGGCTGTAGCCACGCGCCACCGTCGCCAGTGGGCTGACCGCTTCCAGCGAACGCACCAGCGCGTGCAGGCGCAACGTGTCCTGCCGCAACCGGCGCTGGATCGGCCAGTGCAGTTGCAGGGCCGCCAAGCGCTGGTGCAACGCGGCCAGGCGGCGCGCCGGATCGTGGAGGCGCAGTTGTGCGCCGGCATGGCGCAAGCGTGCCTGCGCATGCTCGACACGGTGGCGCATCTGCGTGGCCAGGTGCCGTGCCGCCTCCTCCTGCCGACGCCGCAACAACTGCAGCCGCGCTTGGGGAGACTGCGCGCCCAACCGTAGCCCGGCACGGTCGGCGCGCTGCATCGCTTGCCGCAGCTGTTGTTGCTGTGCCTGCAAAAGGCGGCTGCGTGCGCGCTGCACGCGAGTCACCAGTTCGCGCTGGTCCGGCACCAACAGTTCGGCGGCTACCGACGGGGTAGGGGCGCGCAAATCCGCGGCGAAATCCGCCAGCGTGAAGTCGGTCTCGTGGCCCACGGCCGACACCACCGGCGTGTGCGAGGCGGCGATGGTGCGTGCCAGTTGCTCGTCGTTGAACGCCCACAGGTCTTCCAGCGAACCGCCGCCGCGAGTCAGCAGGATGACGTCGTAT
>DASWQJ010000299.1:0-19526 GCA_036403795.1 Stenotrophomonas sp. | reverse complement strand
GCCCGCCAGCGCGTGGCCGCCGGCCTGCTGGTCGGCGAGCTGGCCCGCCGCAACAATCTGGAGCTCGATCCGAACCGCGTGCGCGAAACCATGCAGCTGATCGCCTCGACCTACGAGGACCCGCGCCAGGTCATTGAACTCTACCGCAACGACCCCAATCTCATGCGTGGCCTGCAGACCCGCGTGATGGAAGAGCAGGTGATCGACTGGATCGCCGAGCGCGCCCAGCACACCGAGCAGCCGCTGTCCTTCCAGGAAGCGATCCGCAATTGACCCGGATGCCGGCGCAGGTCGGTGCCACAACAGGAAGACCGATGAGCATTGTGACCAAAGCCCTGAACCTGGTGCCGATGGTGGTCGAGCAGACCAGCCGCGGCGAGCGCGCCTACGACATCTATTCGCGCCTCCTGAAAGAGCGTCTGATCTTCCTGGTGGGTCCGATCGACGACCACGTCGCCAACGTGGTCATCGCGCAGCTGTTGTTCCTGGAAGCTGAAAATCCCGAAAAGGACATCAGCATCTACATCAATTCGCCCGGCGGCGTGGTCACTGCCGGCATGGCGATCTACGACACCATGCAGTACATCAAGCCGGACGTGAGCACCATCTGCGTCGGCCAGGCAGCCAGCATGGGTGCGTTGCTGCTGGCATCCGGTGCAGCCGGCAAGCGTTACGCGCTGCCGAACTCGCGGGTCATGATCCACCAGCCCCTGGGCGGCTTCCAGGGCCAGGCGACCGATATCGACATCCACGCCCGCGAGATCCTGACCCTGCGTTCGCGCCTGAACGAGGTGCTGGCCCACCACACCGGCCAGTCGCTGGAGACCATCGCGCGCGACACCGAGCGCGACAACTTCAAGAGCGCGGTCGATGCACAGGCCTATGGTCTGGTCGACCAGGTCCTGGAGCGTCGTCCGGACGAGTCGATCCAACCGGGCTGATTGGCTTGCTGGCACGCCAAGTCACGGAAATTGCAGGCAAAATCTGCAGGGTCGGGGTCGGACTTTTGTCCTCCCGACCCTGTGCTATTCTCGAAACGAACCCCCGTTCACCGGGTGGGGCAACTGGGTAACAAAGCATGAGCGAAGACCGCCAAGGTCGTTCCGGCGACGGCACCAAGATTCTCTACTGCTCGTTCTGCGGCAAGAGTCAGCATGAGGTCCGCAAGCTGATCGCGGGCCCGAGCGTGTTCATCTGCGACGAGTGCGTGGAGCTCTGTAACGACATCATCCGCGAAGAGCTGGAAGAGAAGGCGCAGTCGGCCCGTTCCAGCCTGCCCAAGCCGCGGGAGATCCTCGAGGTGCTCGACCAGTACGTCATCGGCCAGAACCGCGCCAAGCGCACGCTGGCCGTGGCCGTGTACAACCATTACAAGCGCATCGAGAGCCGTCAGAAGAACGACGAAGTCGAGCTGTCCAAGTCCAACATCCTGCTGGTCGGTCCGACCGGCTCGGGCAAGACGCTGCTGGCCGAAACGCTGGCGCGGCTGCTCAATGTGCCGTTCACCATCGCCGATGCCACCACGCTCACCGAAGCCGGCTATGTCGGCGAGGACGTGGAAAACATCATCCAGAAGCTGCTACAGAAGTGCGACTACGACGTAGAGAAGGCGCAGCAGGGCATCGTCTATATCGACGAAATCGACAAGATCTCGCGCAAGAGCGAGAACCCGTCGATCACCCGCGACGTGTCCGGCGAAGGCGTGCAGCAAGCGCTGTTGAAACTGATCGAGGGGACCGTGGCCTCGGTGCCACCGCAGGGCGGGCGCAAGCATCCGCAGCAGGAATTCCTGCAGGTGGACACCAAGAACATCCTGTTCGTCTGTGGCGGCGCGTTTGCCGGCCTGGACAAGGTGATCCAGCAGCGCTCCAACGACTCCGGCGGCATCGGCTTCGGCGCCAAGGTCAAGAGCAGCACGCGCAAGACCGAGGTTGGCAAGGTGCTGGCCGAGGTCGAGCCGGAAGACCTGATCAAGTTCGGCCTGATCCCCGAGTTCGTCGGTCGCCTGCCGGTGGTCGCCACGCTTGAGGAGCTCGATGAGCCGGCGTTGATCAAGATCCTCACCGAGCCGAAGAACGCCATCACCAAGCAGTTCAAGCGGCTGTTCGAGATGGAAAGCGTCGAGCTGGAGTTCCGTCCGGACGCGTTGTCGGCCATCGCCAAGAAGGCGCTCAAGCGCAAGACTGGTGCCCGTGGCCTACGCACCATCGTCGAATCGGTACTGCTCGACACGATGTACGACCTGCCGTCGCTGGAAAACGTCAGCAAGGTGGTGGTCGATGAATCGGTAATCGAACACAAGTCCGAACCGTACCTGATCTACCAGAATCCGCCGGCACCGGCCAAGGCCGCTTCAGGCGACTGAACGGCCCGCCGAACCCCTGGCAAGCCACTGATCTGGCAGGGGAAACCGGATTCCACTTGCAAGCCTTCGCCAATGGCCCCATAACGGGGCCATTGGCTTTTTCTGCCTTATAAATTCCTGATTCTTCGTGGAGCCCCCAATGGCCCAGTCGCCATCTGAAGTCCTAGAGCTGCCCGTCCTGCCGCTGCGCGACGTGGTGGTGTTCCCCCACATGGTCATTCCGCTGTTCGTGGGCCGCGACAAGTCCATGCGTGCGCTCGAGCAGGCGATGGAGGCCGACAAGCGCATCCTGCTGGTGGCGCAGAAGTCGGCTGAGACCGACGATCCGGTGGCCAGCGATCTGTACAACGTCGGCACCCTGGCCCAGGTCCTGCAGCTGCTCAAGCTGCCCGACGGTACGATCAAGGTGCTGGTCGAAGGCCTGTCGCGCGTCAACGTCGACCAGGTCGGCGAGCAGGACGGCGCACTGCACGGCCACGGCGTCGAGGTCGAGTCCAGCGATGGTCGCGAAAAGCGGGAGATCGAAGCGATCGCCCGTTCGTTGATGTCGTTGTTCGAGCAATACGTAAAGACCAACCGCAAGTTGCCGCCGGAGCTGTTGCAGACCCTGAGCGGCATCGACGAGCCGGGTCGCCTGGCCGACACCATCGCCGCCCACATCGGCGTGCGTCTGGCCGACAAGCAGCGCCTGCTCGAAACCAGCGAGATCGGAGAGCGACTGGAAATGCTGGTCGGCCTGGTCGATGGCGAGATCGACGTACAGCAGCTGGAAAAGCGCATCCGCGGCCGCGTCAAGTCGCAGATGGAGAAGAGCCAGCGCGAGTACTACCTCAACGAACAAATGAAGGCGATCCAGAAGGAGCTGGGCGATCTTGACGACGCGCCGGGCGAGCTGGAGGAGCTGGCGCGCAAGATCGCCGAAGCCGGCATGCCCAAGCCTGTCGAGACCAAGGCCAAGGCCGAGCTCAACAAGCTCAAGCAGATGTCGCCGATGTCCGCCGAAGCGGCAGTGGTGCGCAATTACCTGGACTGGTTGTTGGGCGTGCCGTGGAAGAAGCGCAGCAAGGTCCGCAAGGACCTCAAGGCCGCGCAAGAAACGCTGGACGCCGATCACTACGGCCTGGAAAAGGTCAAAGACCGCATCCTCGAATACCTCGCGGTGCAGTCGCGTGTGAAGCAGATGAAGGGCCCGATCCTGTGCCTGGTCGGGCCGCCGGGCGTGGGCAAGACCTCGCTGGGCCAATCCATCGCCAAGGCCACCAACCGCAAGTTCGTGCGCATGTCGCTGGGCGGCGTGCGCGACGAAGCCGAGATCCGCGGCCATCGCCGTACCTATGTAGGTTCCATGCCCGGCCGCATCGTGCAGAACCTCAACAAGGTCAGCAGCAAGAACCCGCTGTTCGTGTTGGACGAGATCGACAAGATGTCCATGGATTTCCGTGGCGATCCCTCTTCGGCATTGCTGGAGGTACTGGATCCGGAGCAGAACAACGCCTTCAACGACCATTACCTCGAGGTCGACCTGGACCTGTCCGAAGTGATGTTCGTGGCGACCTCCAACTCGCTCAACATCCCCGGCCCGCTGCTGGACCGCATGGAAGTCATCCGCATCCCCGGCTACACCGAGGATGAAAAGCTCAACATCGCCATGCGCTACCTGGTGCCCAAGCAGATCAAGGGCAATGGCCTGGCAGCCGAGGAACTGGCGATCGAGGAAGAGGCCATCGGCGACATCGTGCGTTACTACACGCGCGAATCGGGCGTGCGCAACCTCGAGCGCGAGATCGCGAAGATCTGCCGCAAGGTGGTGAAGGAGATCGCACTGGCCGGTCCGCAGGCACCGGCGAAGAAGGCCGCCAAGAAGGGTGCCCGCAAGCCGAAGGCGTTGGTCACGGTCAACTCCAAGAACCTGGACAAGTACCTGGGCGTGCGGCGCTTTGACTTCGGTCGAGCAGAAGAGGCCAACGAAGTGGGCCTGGTGACCGGCCTGGCCTGGACCGAGGTCGGCGGCGACCTGCTGCAGATCGAATCCACGCTGGTGCCGGGCAAGGGTCAGCTGATCCTGACCGGCCAGCTGGGCAACGTGATGAAAGAGTCTGCCTCCGCCGCCTTGTCCGTGGTGCGTTCGCGCGCCGAAGCGCTGGGCATCGACGCCGACTTCCTGCAGAAGCACGACGTGCACGTGCATGTGCCCGATGGCGCCACGCCCAAGGATGGACCCAGCGCCGGCATTGCGATGGTGACCTCGCTGGTGTCGATGCTGACCAAGGTGCCGGTGCGTGCCGAGGTCGCCATGACCGGCGAGATCACGCTGCGTGGTCGCGTCTCGGCGATCGGCGGACTGAAAGAGAAGCTGCTGGCGGCGCTGCGTGGCGGCGTGCGCACCGTGCTGATCCCCGAAGAGAACCGCAAGGACCTGGCCGACATTCCGCTCAACGTCACTCGCGACCTGGAGATCATTCCGGTCAAGTGGATCGACGAGGTGCTCGACCTGGCGCTGGAGACGCCGTTGCGTCCGCCGTCCAAGGGCAAGGCGCGCAAGGACGGCTCCCGCGTGGCGGTCCGCAAGTCCAAGCCCGCCACCAACCCGCGAGTCAAGCACTAAGGCGACGTGGAGGCCGCTCTTGCGCAAAGCCGGAAACCCGCGCCGTTATTGGGTTTCCGGTTGCGCGTGCAGGGTCGCACTGGTATAAAATCCTGATTCCCGGGCCGGCGGTGCCGCGCTCCGATGCTAGGATATGTGGTCGTGATCACGCCCTGGGCAGGATCCGATTGTCGATTCCGCGGCCAGACCGCAAAAGGAGTTCCAAGAATGAATAAAACCGAATTGATTGATGGCGTCGCCGCTGCTGCTGACATCTCCAAGGCTGAAGCCGGTCGCGCCGTCGACGCGGTTGTCAGCGAAGTCACCAAGGCCCTGAAGAAGGGCGACACGGTCACCTTGGTTGGCTTTGGCACTTTCCAGGTTCGCGAGCGCGCTGAGCGCACGGGCCGCAATCCGAAGACGGGCGACACGATCAAGATCGCCGCTTCGAAGAATCCTTCGTTCAAAGCTGGTAAAGCGTTGAAGGATGCCGTAAACTAATCGACTCGCTGGGGTGCTTAGCTCAGCGGTAGAGCGTCTCCTTTACACGGAGAGGGTCGGGGGTTCGAAACCCTCAGCACCCACCAAAGCACCACTGCAAAGTTTTGATGTGCGGAGCGGTAGTTCAGCTGGTTAGAATGCTGGCCTGTCACGCCGGAGGTCGCGGGTTCGAGTCCCGTCCGCTCCGCCAGTTGCATCCGAGCCCCTGAGCAATCGGGGGCTTTGCTTTCTCGGCGACTTTTGTCGGAAAGCGGTACTCATGAGTTTCAATGCGGAGCGGTAGTTCAGCTGGTTAGAATGCTGGCCTGTCACGCCGGAGGTCGCGGGTTCGAGTCCCGTCCGCTCCGCCATTTACTCAAAGCCCCGGGCACTGCCCGGGGCTTTTTTTTGCCTGTTCCTGGGCCTGCCATCCCTTGCCCCCATTGGGCCGGCGGGGCCGAAGCAGGTACACTGAGCGGCTCGCCACCAGGCCTTGACCCTCAATGCTGCAGAAACTCCGCGACAAGACCTCCGGCTGGATCGTCACCCTGATCATGGGGTTGCTGATGATTCCATTCCTTTTCGTCATCGACAGCAGTTATCTCGGTGGCGTGGGCGCCAACAATGTCGCCAAGGTGCAGGCGCCGCCGCGCTGGTGGTCCTCGGCCCCGTCCTGGTGGCCGGTGTCGCTGCTGTGGAACCACCGCGAGATCAGCACCAACGAGTTCCGCGAACGCTTCGAGCAGGTGCGCATGCAGTCGCGCCAGCAGCAGGGCGAGAGTTTCGACGCGCAGCGTTTCGAGTCCAACGAGAACAAGCTGCAAGCGTTGGACCAGATGATCAACGAGCAGGTCGTGCGCCTGGCTGCCGAAGAGAGTGGCGTGGTGGTCGGCGACGAAGCCGTGCGCGCCTACATCGCTGCCATTCCCGGCTTCCAGAGCAATGGCAAGTTCGATCCGGCGTTGTATCGCGAACAGTTGGCACGCGGCCTGCCGCCGCGCACGCCGCAGCAGTTCGAACAACTGGTGCGCGACAGCCTGCAGCAGTCGCTTGTTCCCACGGCCATCGTGAACTCGGCATTCGCCAGCAAGAGCGACTTCGAGCGCGCCATCCAGTTGCTGGGCGAAACGCGCGACGTCGAGTTGGCCGTGATGGCACCGATGGCGCCGGACACCAGCGCGGTCAGCGATGCGCAGATCAAGCAATGGTACGAAAGCCACACCGCCGACTTCCGTCAGCCCGAAACCGTGTCGATCGAGTACGTCGAGCTCAACGCCGCCAACCTGCCGCCGGCGCAGCCGGCCGATGAGGCGACGCTGCGCAAGCGCTACGAAGAAGACAAGGCCCGTTTCGTCGATCCGGAACAGCGCCTGGCTTCGCACATTTTGATCAGCGCCGGTGCCGATGCCGCCGCGCAAAAGGCTGCCGAAGCCAAGGCGAACAAGTTGGCCGCCGACGCGCGCGCGCCGGGTGCCGACTTCGCCGCGTTGGCCAAAGCCAATTCGGAGGACCCCGGCTCGAAGGATTCCGGCGGCGACCTGGGCTGGGTCGAGAAGGGCGTCATGGTCAAGGCATTCGAGGATGCGCTGTTCGCTGGCAAGCCGGGCGAGATCATCGGCCCGGTCAAGAGCGAGTTCGGCTTCCACGTGATCCAGGTGCGCGAGATCAAGGGCGGCCAGGGCAAGAGCTTCGAGCAAGTCCGTGACCAGTTGGCAGCCGAGCAACTCAAGGCCGACGCAGACAAGTCGTTTACCGATCTGAGCGGCAAGCTCGTGGATCTGGTGATGAAGAACCCGACCGAGCTGGCCGGCGCGGCCAAGGAAGCAGGCCTGCCCGTGCAGACGCTCGGCCCGTTCTCGCGTGACCAGGCCAGCGGCATTGCCGCCAACGCGGCGGTGCAGCGCGTGGTGTTTTCCGATGGGGCGATCCAGGACGGCACGGTCAGTGATCCGATCGAGATCGCGCCCAACCACAGTGTGATGGTGCGCGTCACCCAGCACGCGGAAGAGCAGACCTTGCCGCTGGACAAGGTGCGTGACCGGGTGATCGCCGCCGTTCAGGCCGATCGCACCAACCAGGCTGCTGCCAAGCAGGCTGAGCTGCTGGTGGCACGCCTGGCCAAGGGCGAAACCCTGGCTGCCATCGCCCAGGCCGACCAGTTGCAGGTCAATCCGCTACCCGGTCTGCAGCGCGGCATGCCCATGCCGACCGCCGAGGCGAGCCGCGCCTTCTTCGCAGTGCCGGCACCCGCTGAGGGCAAGGCTTCTGCAGGCAAGGTCGAGATCGGCCCCGGGCACTACGCCGTCTTCGTGGTGACCAAGGTCACGCCGGGCGACGTCAGCAAGCTGCCGCCGGGCCAGGGCGACACGATTCGCGCCCAGTTCGCCGCGATGCAGGGCGAGGCGGCGCAGCGCGCCTACATCGAGGCGATGCGCAAGCACTACAAGATCACGATCCAGGAATCGCAGCTGTAAGCGATTGCGCCGCGCGCTGGTGCAGGCGCGGCCGATAGAACAGGCATCAAAAAAGCCCGGCGCGAGCCGGGCTTTTTCGTGGAACAAGTACGCCGCTGGGGCGTCGCCTCAGACGTCGTCCAGGCCGGTCATGCCCAGGATGTTGTAGCCCGCATCCACGTAGGTCACTTCACCGGTGACGCCGGCGGCCAGGTCCGAGCACAGGAACGCGCCCACGTTGCCCACGTCTTCGATGGTCACCGTGCGGCGCAGCGGTGCGTACTGCTCCACGTGACCCAGGATCTTGCGGAAGCTGCCGATGCCGGCCGCGGCGAGTGTCTTGATGGGGCCCGCAGAGATGGCGTTGACCCGAATGCCTTCGGCACCCAGGTTGAGCGCCAGGTAGCGCACGGTCGCTTCCAGGCTGGCCTTGGCCACGCCCATCACGTTGTAGTTGGGCAGCGCACGCTCGGCGCCCAGGTAGCTGAGCGTCAGTACCGAACTCTGGTGGCCGGTCAGCATCGGGCGCGCGGCCTTGGTCAGCGCGGCAAGCGAATACGCCGAGATGTCGTGCGCGATGCGGAAGCCTTCGCGGTCCAGGCCATCCAGGAAGCCGCCGGCCAGCGCTTCGCGCGGTGCAAAGGCAATGGCGTGGACGAGCACGTCCAGACGGTCCCAGCGCTTGCCCAGTTCGTCAAAGCAGGCCTGGATCTGTGCATCGTCGGCCACGTCCAGCGGCAACACGATGTCGCTGCCGAACTGCGCCGCCGCCTTCTCCACCCGCGATTTCAGCTTCTCGTTCTGGTAGGTGAAAGCCAGCTCCGCGCCTTCGCGGTGCATGGCTTCGGCGATGCCGGTAGCGATGGAGCGTTCGCTGGCGATGCCAGTGATGAGGGCGCGTTTGCCTTGCAGGAAACCCATTGCGTTCTCACAGGTGTTGATCGATCGCGATAGTTTGCCACGAACCGGCGCGCGCCCGTACGGTCGCGCGGGGATCCGGATGGCGCCGCGCTACGGCTTGGCGTCGAACGCCAGCACCATGCCCGGCTTCAGTACGCTGCCGCTGTTCAAGCCATTGCGAGTGAGCAGGGTCTTGACTGGAATCCCGTAACGGCGGGCGATGGTCCACGCCGATTCGCCGTCGCGCACCGTGTGGGTGCGGCGGTCGGCCGAGGTCTTGGCGGTCTTGCGCCCGGGCGACGGCCGGTTGGCGACGGGTTCTGTTCCCGCCACGGCAATCTCGGTGGTTTCCTGCGGCAGGGCCAGCGGGGCAGCTTGCGCGACCGCAAACGCGTCCCCGTCGCCGATCGGGGCCAACACCTTGCGGTCGCCGCGGCTGGCCGCGACCAATGCCGGATTCAAGCGGTTTACCAGGCCGGTCGACAATGCGCGCTGCTGCGCCCATTGGCCCAGCGAGGTGCCGGCCGGAAGCGCGTGTTCGGCCAGGATCGGCACTGGGCGGTCCAGGGCGGCCAGCAGTCCGCCCCGTGTCTGGGCCTCGTCCAGCACGCAGGCCAGCGCGTGCAGCTTCTCCACGTAGGCGTAGGTGACCGCGGACAGGCCGGGCAATTCGGCAGGTCGCGCGTTGGCGGCGTTCATGCCGGCGCGCCGCATGGATTGCAGCACCCGATACTCGCCGGCGTTGTAGGCCATGATGGTCAATCGCCAGTCGCCGCCGAACATCCCATAAAGGGTCTTCAGATAGCGCACGGCCGCGGCGGTGGAGTCCACTGCCGACAGTCGGCCGTCATAGCTTTTGCCCACCGTGACGTGGTGGTTGCGGGCAGTGGAGGCCACGAACTGCCACATCCCGGCCGGACCGCTGCCGTTGCGGGCATTGGGCTTGTAGCCGCTTTCGATGAACGGAATCAGCGCAAATTCGGTGGGCAGATCGGCTTCGCGCAGCTCGTCGACCACGTAGCCAAACAACGGCAGCACGTCTTCGTCTTCGTCGGCCAGCCGGGTGGGTGCATGGCTGAAGTGTCGCTCCCAGCGGACGCTCGACTCCTGGGCATCACAGCCGGTATCGGCGCGGCCGGCCAGGAAGTTGCCGAAGATCTCCCGGCCGCTGCGGGTGCCGGGAACGCCGGTCGGGACCGGCGGCTGCGGCGTGCCGTCGATGTTGTCGACGGCGGCCAAGGCGGGGTCGATGGGCGGGGCGGTCAGCGTTGCCTGCGTGGGTTTCTCATCGGCGTTGGCCACGAATGGCATCAAGACCAGCAAGGCCGCCAGGAGCCGCCCCTTCATGCGCGAAAATCGTCTTTCCAGCGCCGAAGTTCGGCGAAAACATCTACATCGTCCGTAATCGAGCGGCCCACATGGTGGCCGACGGCTGCGCGGATCGAGGCGTGATCGACGCGCAGGAAAGGATTGGTTTCCCGTTCTGCGTGCAATGACGTCGGCAGGGTGGGTTGAGCGTTTTCGCGCATGGCCAGAGCTTCCTGTTGGCGACGCTGCAAGGCAGCGTTGGCGGGATCGACGTGCAAGGCAAACGTCGCATTGGCCAAGGTGTACTCGTGGCCACAGCACACGAGGGTCTCACCCGGCAGGGCGGCCAGGCGTCGGAGCGAGCCCAGCATCTGAGGGGGCGTACCTTCGAACATCCGCCCACAGCCCAAGCTGAACAACGTATCCCCACAAAACAAACGGCCACCCCCCACGAACGCGACGTGGCTGCGGGTATGGCCAGGCACGGCCATCACCTCGAAGGTCTGGCCCAGCAGTTCCAGCCGCTCCCCGTCGGCCACCCGGTGGGTCGCCTCGGGGATGCGTTCGTCATGGGGCGCATGGACGGTCAGGGACGGATAACGTGCCCGCAACGCGGCCACGCCGCCGATATGGTCGCCGTGATGATGGGTCAGCAGGATCGCGTGCGGGCGCCATCCCGCCGATTCGGCAGCCTCCAGAACGGGCTGGGATTGGCCGGGATCCACGATCAAGGCGCGTCCATCGTCTGCGACGAGTGCCCAGATGTAGTTGTCCTCGAATGCAGGCAGGGCGGTCAGTCGCATAGAATTGGACCATGCCTCCCGCTACGCGCCCCCGTCAAGCCGGCGTCTCATCCTGGTTTGATACGAGGGCGGGACTGTCACTGCTCGCTGCCGAGCAAGGCGGCATCGTGGCGGGATTGCGCAGCCGGCCCGCGCAGCCCTGGTTGTGGATCGCGCCGGTACCGCCGATGGACCCCCGGCTGGATCTGCAAGCCCGGGGTTTGCGCTTGCGATGGCGGGAAAATGGTTATGAGGGCGACCTGCGCTGCGCGCTGCCGTTGCCCTTGGTAGCCGAAAGTGTTCAATCGATCGTGCTGCAGCATGTGCCGGCGCACGGACTGGAGGCGTTGCTCGACGAGTGCGAGCGCGTCCTCATGCCGGGCGGCAGGCTCTGGCTCTATGCCCTCAACCCCTACAGTCCGTATCGGTTGCGTTGGCAGCGTCGCGGTCCCAAGACGCTGCGTCCCCTGGCCTGGCGCCAGCGGGTACAGGCAGCGGGGCTGCGCTGCATCGGCCAGGTGGGTTACATGGGGCCCGCCTGGCGCATCGATACCGGGGTGGACCTGCAGGCGACCACCCCGCTGCCCTGGCGCGCGGTGTGCGTGCTCGAGGCCGAAAAACGCGTTGCCGCGGGCCTGGGGCCGGTTCCCAAGTCCGTGCATCGGCTGCGACCGGCCGTCACTGTCTGAACTGAAGGAAGCAATGAAGTCCATCGAAATCCACACCGACGGCTCTTGCCTCGGCAATCCCGGCCCGGGTGGCTGGGCCGCGCTGATGCGCTACAACGGCCGCGAAAAGGAACTGGTCGGCGGTGAAGCCATGACCACCAACAACCGCATGGAGTTGATGGCGGCGATCATGGCGCTGGAGGCGCTGACCGAGCCCTGCACCATCGTGCTGCATACCGACTCGCAGTACGTGCGCCAAGGCATTACCGAATGGATGGCCAGTTGGCTGCGCCGGCAGTGGAAGACGGCCGGCGGCGACCCGGTGAAGAACCGTGAATTGTGGGAGCGCCTGCACCAGGCAACCCAGCGCCACACCATCGAATGGCGTTGGGTGAAGGGGCACAATGGCGATCCGGACAACGAGCGGGTGGACGTGCTCGCCCGCAACCAGGCGACGGCGTATCGCGCCGCGACCCCGACCTACTGAGGCGTGATGCGGCAGATCATTCTCGATACCGAAACCACCGGCCTGGAATGGCGCAAGGGCAACCGCATCGTCGAGATCGGCGCGGTGGAGCTGCTCGAGCGACGTCCGAGCGGCAACCACTTCCATCGCTACCTCAAGCCCGATTGCGACTTCGAGCCCGGGGCACAGGAAGTGACCGGGCTGACGCTGGACTTCCTGGCCGACAAGCCTGCCTTTGAAGCCGTCGTGGAAGAGTTCCTGGCCTACATCGACGGCGCCGAACTGATCATCCACAACGCCGCGTTCGACCTGGGATTCCTGGACTACGAGCTGTCGCGATTGGGCGAGCGGTACGGTCGTATCCTGGATCGCTGCACGGTGATCGATACGCTGGCCATGGCGCGCCAGCGATATCCGGGCCAGCGCAATTCGCTCGATGCCCTGTGCCGGCGATTGGGCGTGGACAACGCGCACCGCCAGTTGCACGGCGCCTTGCTGGATGCGCAGATCCTGAGCGAGGTATACGTCGCACTGACCTCGGGCCAGGAGGAGATCGGCTTCGGCGCCAGCGAGGCCGACGCCGGGGCAGGCGCAGCCGTCGCGTTCAGTGCCGCGGTGTTGCTGCCGCGCCCGCGCGTGGTGGCCACCGCCTCGGAACTGGAGGCGCACGATGAGCGCCTGGAAAGGCTGCGCAAAAAAGCGGGCCGTGCGTTGTGGGACGTCCTGGAACCCCAGCCCGAAGCGATACGCGTCGAGGCGTGAGCGGGTCGCTCAGTGGCAGCGCACCAGGATGGCCGTGATGTTGTCCGAGCCACCGCCATCCAGTGCTGCCGCGATCAATGAGTCGACGCACTCCTGCGCGCTGCACTCCACGTAGGACAGCGTGTCGCCGATGCCGCCATCGTCCACTTCCTCGGTCAGCCCATCGCTACACAACAACAGTTGCATGCCCGGGCGTAGTTCCCCGGTCATGGTGGCGACATTCAAATGGGCCGGGTCGGTGACTCCCAGCGCCTGGGTCACCACATTGCGGTGGGGGTGGGCGCGGGCTTGTTCGCTGGTCAACGAGCCCTGGGCGACCAACTCCTGCACATAACTGTGGTCCTGGCTGAGTTGGGCCAGGCGCCCGTCCCGCCACAGATAAGCTCGGCTGTCACCCACCCACGCCACTTCGAAGCGGTTGCCGTGGACCAGGGCGGCTACCACCGTGGTGCCCATGGGCAAGGTGTCGTTGCGGCGGCGCGAGGCGCGGATGATCTCTTCATCGGCGACGCGGATTGCCTGGACGAGCGCGGTGCCCGCGCGCACTTCGCGAACGATGGTCTCCCGGGCGAGCGCACTGGCCAGCTCGCCGCAGGCGTGGCCGCCCATGCCGTCGGCGACCAGCCACAGTCCCAGCTCGCTGTCGCCGTAATAGGTGTCTTCGTTGAGTTCGCGGCGCAGACCCGCGTGGGTCAGGTGTCCGAATTCGAGCATGGGGTCAGTGATGGCTCTAGGCGTTGACTGCGATGACTAACGCCATGATCGCGGGCGGACGGACATCCGGCAACTACGAGGCGGCCAACAGCGCCATGGCGTGGCGTAGGGCCCTCGCGGTGCGGCCTTTGCGCAGGGGAGTGCGCTTGTCGGCGAGGCCATTGCCCCGTATCATGCACGGCCCGGTTCGCCGGGGACCACCCGGGAAGGTGGCAGAGCGGTTGAATGTACCTGACTCGAAATCAGGCAGGCGTTTATAGCGCCTCGGGGGTTCGAATCCCCCCCTTCCCGCCAGCATCTGCGAAAGGCCCCCGCCCGTCGGGGGTTTTTTGTGTGCGGCGAAAAGTGACGGGATTGCACGGCGCGCGGCGCCTGCAATCGGTCGGCGGCGAGCGGCGCGTTACACTGCGCATTCCCAATTGCTGGATGGCATGTCATGTCCGAAATCCTGGTGCCGGTGTCTTTCGGCGAGCTCCTCGACAAGATCTCGATCCTGCAGATCAAGTCCGAGCGGATGACTGACGCGGCCAAGCTGGCCAACGTCCGCAACGAACTGTCGGCGCTGGAAACGACCTGGCTGGCGCACCCCGCCGCAGGCCATGACATCGCACGCTTGCGCGCCGAGTTGAAGGCGGTCAACGAGCGTTTGTGGGCGATCGAAGACGACATTCGCGTGAAAGAAAAGGCGCAGGCCTTCGACGAGGAGTTCGTGCGCCTGGCCCGCAGCGTTTATTTCGAGAACGACGAGCGCGCGCGCATCAAGAAGGAAATCAACCTTGCGCTGGGTTCGAGCTACGTCGAGGAGAAGTCGTACCAGGATTACCGCGCCGGGGCCTGACCGGCTCGCGGGTGGACCAGGCAGAAGACGACGGGCGCCAGTGGCGCCCTTCTGGTTTCAACGGACATGGTCGGCGCGGTAGCGTTCGAAAGCGGCGATGGCGTCGTCGACGCTGACCAGGTCCATGACGTCATCGAATTCGATCTTGGTGCCCCAGGCCAGTTCGTCGGCCGGCTTGCCCAGGAACTTGCGCGCGGCCGCGTCATAGCGGTCCACGCAGTAGCGCCGGTCGGAGTACGGGCCGCTGCGATGGGGGTTGCTGGCCGCATGCAGTCCCAGCACCTTGGTCCCCATCGCGTTGGCGATATGCATCGGGCCGGAGTCTGGCGTGACCAGCAACTGCGCGCGGGCCAGCAGCGCCGGCAGCTGTTTGAGCGTGTCCTTGCCCACCAGATCCAGCGCGGGTTCTTCGAGCCCCGCCTGGATGGCGTCGGCGGTCCGTCGCTCGAGCTCGCTGCGACCGCCGCACAGCACCACGCGCCAGCCCTGGGACTGCGCATGCCGGGCCAGCGCGGCGTGGCGCTCGGGATACCAGTTGCGTCGCTCATGGCTGGAGCACGGCGAGATCATCAAGGTCGGGCGCTGGTCCTGCGGCCATTGCGCCGCTGCCCATTCCCACGCGTCGGCCGGCACCGGCAGGTCCCATCGGACCTGCGTCTGGCGCAGCCCCAAGGGCTCGCAGAAGCTGCCGATGGCATCCAGCACGTGGATACCCGGGCGGTCTGGAATGCGTTCGTTGACGAACAGGCCGTGCAAGTCCTTGGAGCGGCTGCGGTCGTATCCGATACGCCGGCGCGAGGGAATGAAGGCCGACAGCAGGTTGGCGCGCAGGGCGACCTGCATCTGCAGCAGTGCACCGAAGCGGCCGACAGGCGCCAATTCCCGCTTCAAGGCGCGCATTCCCGCCAGCCCGCTACGCTTGTCGTAGCGGTGGAAGGTCACCCCCTCCAGGCCTTCGAGCAGCTTGTACCCGGCGTTGTCGATGACCCAGTGCAGGTTGGCCTGCGGCCACGTCGATTGAAGCGTGCGTATCAGCGGCACGACATGGGTCACGTCCCCCAACGCCGACAGCCGGAGCAAACACAGGGTAGGGGACGATGACGCCATGGTGTTGATAGACTCGATGAATGGTTGCCTTCGACGCCACTGAAGCGCTGACGCCGTACCGCGAGGGCCGCGGATACGGAGCCATTCTGTTCGACCGCCAACGACTGCGGCAAGCGGACGCCACGCTGTTTTCCCCAGCGCGCTGGGGCGACCAGGCGCGTCCGGTGGGCGAGGGGGGGCGAGGGGGGGCCTGGTTCATCGACGCGCCCTTTGGCCATTGCGTGCTGCGGCAGTACCTGCGCGGTGGCTGGATGTCGCGGATCAGCCACGATCGCTACCTGTGGCAGGGCGCCAATCGCACCCGCAGCTTTGCCGAGTTCCGCCTCATGCGCGCGCTGATCGAGCGCAAGCTGCCGGTTCCGCGGCCGCTGGCGGCCAGTTACCTGCGCGAGGGTGCCGGCTACCGGGCGGCCATCCTGATGGAGCGTCTGGACGGCGTGCGTTCCCTGGCCGATCGCGCGCTGGTCGCAGAGCGCGGCGCCCCTTGGGAGGAAACGGGCCGGTTGGTCGCGCGCTTCCATCGGGCAGGGCTGGACCATGCCGACCTCAACGCCCACAACATCCTGTTCGACGGCAATGGGCACGGCTGGCTGATCGATTTTGATCGCGGAGTGCTGCGAATTCCTGCCACGCGTTGGCGCGAGGCCAACCTGGCGCGCCTGCAGCGCTCGCTCCTGAAGCTGCGCGGTGAGCGCGCCCGGGAGGAAGTGGACAAGGATTTCGCGCGCCTGCGTCGGGCCTACGACCTGGCCTGGAACCGGGGGTACTGATGTCCTGGTCGCTGCAGTTCCATGGCGTCGGCAATGCGTCGGCCGTTGCCCTGGGCTCCCCCATGGGCTCCATCGAGCGCGATGGGAGACCTTGGCTGACCATCGACTGTGGCGCCGAAGGGCTGACCGCCTATGAGGCCGAACATGGCGCCATGCCGTCGGCCGTGTTTTTCACCCACGTGCACCTGGACCACATTGCAGGGCTGGAACGGCTGTTCGTGGACAGTTACTTTTCGGATCGTCGCGGCCGCACCCGGTTGTACGTGCCGGCGCCGGTGGTGCCGTTGTTGCACCGGCGGGTGGCCGAGTACCCCAACGTGCTGGCCGAGGGGGGCGCCAACTTCTGGGATGCGTTCCAGCTGATCCCGGTGGGTGACGCCTTCTGGCATGACGATGTCCGCCTGGAAGTGTTCCCCGTTCGCCATCATTGGCCGGAGACCGCCTACGGGTTGCGCCTGGAAGGAGCGCTGGCCTGGACGGGTGATACGCGCCCGATCCCGGAAATGCTCGCCCGTTATGCCGCGGCCCATGAATTGGTGGCGCACGACTGCGGCCTTCACGGGAATCCGTCGCATACTGGCGTGGACGACCTGGAGCGGGAATACCCGCAGGAATTGCTGCAGCGGATGATGCTCTATCACTACGCCAGCGAAGCAGACGGGCAAAGCCTGGTCGAGCGCGGCCATCGCGTCGCCAAGCCGGGCGAGCGCGTGGTGTTGGCCGAACCGAGCGCGGAGCGCCGGCGGCCGGCATGAACGCTCGCGTGCTGCCGACGACTGCGCCGCTGCCGGTGCTGCTCGATCGGAGGGGCCGTCCGTTGCGGGACCTGCGTTTGTCGGTGATCGAGGCCTGCAATTTTCGCTGCGGGTATTGCATGCCGGCCGATCGGGTGCCGGACGACTACGGGTTGGATGCGGCCAGCCGCCTGGATTTCGATCAGATCGAAACGTTGGTGCGCGCCTTCGTGCGCAACGGCGTCAACAAGCTGCGCCTGACCGGTGGGGAGCCTTTGCTGCGTCGCGGCCTGCCGTCGCTGGTGGCGCGCCTGGCCGCGATCGAAGGATTGGACGATCTGGCCATGACCAGCAACGGCTCGCTGCTGGCCCGTCACGCGGCCGCGCTGCGGCAAGCGGGACTCAAGCGGGTGACGATCAGTCTCGATGCCCTGGATCCTGCGCTGTTCTCGCGCCTGTCCGGCGACCGGGGCCGGGTATCCGACGTGTTGGCCGGTATCGATGCGGCCGCGGCCGCGGGCCTGCCCGTCAAGCTCAACTGCGTGATCCAGCGCGGGCTCAACGAAGACCAGGTATTGCCGCTGGTGGCGCGTTTCCGCGACAGCGGCCACGTGCTGCGTTTCATCGAATACATGGACGTGGGCAATTGCAATGGGTGGCGTGCCGGGGAGGTCGTGCCTTCGGCCGAGCTT
Source organism: Stenotrophomonas sp. (assembly GCA_036403795.1). GTDB lineage: Bacteria > Pseudomonadota > Gammaproteobacteria > Xanthomonadales > Xanthomonadaceae > Stenotrophomonas_A. The sequence goes on along the minus strand of DASWQJ010000299.1, from coordinate 1,903 downwards.
CGCGACCGCATCCATGCGCAATGGCCGCTGCGGGCACTGGAGCCTCATTACGCCGGCGAAGTGGCCAGTCGCTATGGGTTTGTCGACGGCCGCGGCGAAGTGGGCTTCGTGAGTTCGGTCAGCACCCCGTTCTGCGGCGATTGCCATCGGGCGCGGGTCTCGGCCGAGGGGCAGTTGTATACCTGCTTGTTTGCCGCGGAGGGCACCGACCTTCGCCCAGCGCTGTGGGACGGCGAGCAGGTACTCACCGAGCGGGTGGCGCAGTTGTGGGGCGCACGCGAAGACCGCTATAGCGAGTTGCGCGGCCAGGCAGGCGCGCCGCGCAAGCGGGTCGAGATGTTCTTGATCGGAGGTTAGGGTGGCGAAGAAAGTGGCAAAGGCAAGCGCGCGACGTGTCAACGCGCCGGCGCTGACGCATCTGGATGCTCGGGGCCAACCCACGATGGTCGATGTTTCCGCCAAGACCGTGGTGCCGCGGCTGGCCGTGGCCGAATCCCGGGTACGTTTTCCCGCCGACGTGGCCACCCGGTTGCGCGCCGATGGATTGCGCAGCGCGAAGGGAGGCATCGTCGATACCGCGGTAATCGCCGGCACGATGGCGGTGAAGCGCACCCACGAACTCATCCCTTTTTGCCACCCGCTGCCGATCGATGGCTGCCGCTTGCGGATCGATTGGGTATCGGCGCAGGTGCTGCGCATCGAGTGCGAAGTGCGCACCACGCATCGCACTGGCGTGGAGATGGAAGCGCTGACCGGCGCCAGCGTCGCGGCGTTGACGGTTTACGACATGTGCAAGGCGCTGTCCCACCGGATGACCATCGGACCGGTGAAGCTGCTGGCCAAGCGGGGTGGCCGACGCGACGTGGGAGTGGTGCCATGAGCGTGGTGCTGCAGGTGCTGTATTTCGCCAGCCTGCGCGATGCCGCGGGCACGTCGCAGGAATCGGTGCAGACCACGGCGGGCGATCTGGCAGGCCTCTATGAAGAGTTGGCCGCGCGGCACGCCCTGCGGTGGCCCCGGGCGCAGTTACGCGTTGCGGTGGACGGCGCGTTTGTCGATTGGAGCCAGGCATTGCGTCATGGCAGCGAGGTCGTGTTCATTCCGCCGGTGTCGGGGGGCTGATCCATGACAGAGCGATCAGGTTTTTTACTGTTGAGCGACGTGTTGGACGTGGCGGCGCTGCGAGCACCCCTGGCCGACGCGCATGCAGGTGCCTACCTCAGTTTTGAAGGCTGGGTCCGGGATCATCACGAAGGCCGCGCAGTGGCGGGACTGTTCTACGAAGCGTACCCGGCGCTGGCCGAAGGCGAGGGCGCGCGGATCATCGAGGAAGCACGGCAACGCTTCGAAGTGGTGGACGTGCGCTGCGTGCACCGGGTGGGTGACCTGGCGATCGGCGATCTGGCCGTCTGGGTGGGCGTCACCGCTGCCCATCGCGATGCCGCCTTCGCGGCCTGCCGCTACGTGATCGACGAAGTGAAGTCCCGCGTGCCGATCTGGAAGCGCGAGCGCTACCTCGAAGGCGATGCTGACTGGCTGCACCCGCTGCCCTGAGCGTGCGTCTCTGGCCTGCACGGCGCGGTCATTCATCGCACAACGCCACCATAGGCCGGAACCGTATCAGCGCGCGATGCGCTGGGAACCACGCGACAGCTCGCGCCCAGGGGGCTGGTGCAAAGCCTCCGTTTGCTGAGGGTCTTCTCCCTGTCCGGGGGCGTTTGTGATCGCGGCTTGCGAGTTGGGTTTTTGTTGGGGGCGCGGGTGGTTTGGGCGGTTGGTTTTAGGTACTTACGGTGCGGGCCCCGAGCTGCCGGGATGGTGGGTCGCGGTTCGAGCGGCCATCCATGGCCGCACTCACCGCACGTGGGCCATCCATGGCCCACTGACCCACCACCCCGCCAGC
>DASWQJ010000298.1:0-4552 GCA_036403795.1 Stenotrophomonas sp. | reverse complement strand
CGACGGGCGGCGCCTGATCTATGTGATGGACGAATTCTGGAAGATCCTCGATGGTGAGGGCGGTCTGAAGGAATTCGCCAAGAACAAGCAGAAGACCATCCGAAAGCAGAATGGCCTGGGCATCTTCGCCACGCAGAGCCCGGAGGATGCGCTGCAAAGCGACATCTCCGCAGCGCTTATCGAGCAGACCGCGACGCTGGTGTTGCTGCCCAACCCCAACGCTGGTCGCAACGACTATGTCGACGGACTCAAGCTGACCGAGGCGGAATACCAGGTCGTGAAGCGGCTGGACGAGCGCTCACGTTGCTTCCTGGTCAAACAGGGGCATGCCTCCAGTGTGTGCCAACTCAATCTACGCGGCATGGAAGATGCGCTGGCGGTGATCTCGGCCAGCACCGACAACATCGTGATCCTGCACGAACTGCTGGAGGAGACGGCACGAGCGGCAGGGGCCGGCGTAGAGGATCTGCGGCCAGAACAGTGGTTGGAAGCGTTCCAGGCGCGGCGCAAGGGGGCTGGCAAGCCTCGTCCGGACCGGGAGGGCAGGGCATGAAGGACGTCTTTATGAAGGCGCCGAACGAGCACCCGAAGCTGGATGCTGGCGCAGTGGCCTCCGTGCGCCGACCTTCGGGCGTTCCATCGGTGTCTCTGGTGCTTCTGCTTCTGCTTCTGCTACTGGGCGGGCGGGCCCAGGCGCAGTGGCAGGTCACCGATCCCATCACGCACCAAGCGCTGGAACAGGTGAACGCGAACCTGGAGGAAGCCACCAATCCACGGCTTCAGGAGATCTACGACCAGCAACACATTGGGAAAGCCCGGCGCTCTACGGACGGTGGGCGATCCCTGCCGGAGGCACCCGAGATTGCCCTGATCAAAGGCAGGCCCAGCGAGGTGGCGGTTAATGGCGGAGAGGCTGCCCGCTGTCGGCTGGCCCCCGCAACGAAGGTTGCATCGCTCGGGTATCAACAATGGCTGATCTGCAGGGAAATCGTGCGTACAGAACTGGCTCAGTACAACTACGCGTTGGCCATGCGTGAGGTCGCACTCGGCCGGCAGGACCGCCTGAAGCGGATCGAGGAGGCACGCGCCCGCCTGGACAAGCACCGGGATGCCGGAAAGCTGGTCAGCAACAGCAATGAGTTGCTGGCGCTGTTGGTTCGCTTGGAGGCAGATCGCCAGCAGTACCGCACCTACATGGATGCCTACGGGGTGCGCATCAAATATCTGGCATCGCTACGCGACGCACTGGGGCAGCAATCAATCAACGGCAAGGGCACATTGGCCCAGGCCGCCGTGGGTGCAGGCGCACTGGTGGCATTGGAGCTCGCATTGGACGCACAGAAGACCTCGAGGAAGGCGGCGTTCCACAAGTGATGGTCAGAGCCTCTCCTCATTGATGTGTGGCACGGAGCCAAAATGCAAATGTTGCAAAGCGACGCCTTCGGATTCCCCGGTCGCCACGACGTGCAGTGGGAGGGCGTTGGTCAGTACCTCTTCTTTGACCGAATCTTCGCCTTTATCGACGACGAAATTCGGACCTTCCAGGGCAACATGCTCTACGAAATGCTGCTTTGGGTCAGCGGGGTGGCACTGGTGCTCACTACGTTCTGGATCCTGTGGCAGGGCTACCGCATCTTGCAAGGGCAGGCCCGTAACGCCATGGAACTGGCGGTCGACGGCGCGCGCATGGCGTTCGTCACCACCCTTGCCCTGACGCTCACGATAGGCAATGCGAGCGCCTACACGTTTCTTGCGTCCACGGTCCCGTCGGAAATAACCCATGTGATGACGGGAAAGGACCAAAGCGCCGCAAGCATGATCGATGAGAGCATGACCAAGATGGAAGTGGCGATGCTCGCCATTGATGCCTTGAACATATCCGCCGAGGGCGGCGAGGGTCTGCAGCGGGACAGGGATCGGGCGATGTGGATGGCCGGAGTCGGAGTGGCCGGTCCCGCGTTGGTCGGTGGTGGATTGCAGGTGATGTACAAGGTGGCGTTGGCGCTATTCGTGGGCTTCTCGCCGCTGTTCATCCTGAGCCTGCTGTTCAAATCGACTCAAAGCCTGTTCCAGAAGTGGCTGTTGTATGGGATCGGAACGATGTTCGCGCAGTCGCTGATGGCGTTCATGGCCGGGCTGGTGTCGAAGATCGTGCTGGCTGTCTCCGGCGTATTTGCGGCCCAGTACGCAGTCTCCGCTGCGACCGGGCTGGCCCCGCAGAGCGTGAGCGGGATGGCGATGATGCAGGGAGGCATCGGTCTGCTGTTGACCACCGCGCTGGTGACGATCCCACCCACCGCTGCGTACTTTTTCCAGGGCACGCTTGGCAGCTACATGGCCTACTCGGTGTTTGGCGGGCATCAGGGCGCAGGCCAGCGACCGGGAGAGCCGGGATACCGCGGGCAGGCTCCGCCGCCCGCAAGGAACGACGGAGACTCGCCGCCCAATCCGTCACCCCCAAACGTACTCATGCCCAAGATGCCCACGGGCGCAGAAGCCAGCTTGCAAGGGAACCAGGATGTCCCCAAGCGCGGCGAAACACCGAATCGACTAAAGGATTAAAAGATGAGAATGAAGGCTTTGATGGTGATCTGTCTGAGCGCATGCACCGGTCAAGCCTCGGCGGAAGGCTGTGGCCAGGGCCCTGATGCCACGCGAGATGAGGGGGAAGCGTCAAGCCCAGACATCCTGTTCTGCTGCATTGCCACGAACGGTAAGGAAATCAGACTCAGTCGTTCTGGAGCCTCGATTGATTATGTTTATGGACGCCCCGGAGTCCACCCCGAGATCCACGTGTCCAAACCGCACAACGAAGTAGAGAGCGTCCAATGGGACGGAATCGGTCGTTGGATGACCTACTCGGTAACGCTGCCGGTGAGCGCGGCGACCTACACCTTGTTTACCCAAGTTGACCGCCTGTCGCAGACGCAGGAGGTGGAGGCCGGTGTCTTGGCGATTGTCAGGGGAAAGGAAGTCGCACGCATTCTTTGTAGGGAGCCTCCATTGAGCAAACTGGCGGAGCTGAGTACAGGCGCCGGCGGCTAGTGGTGCTGGAGCACGTGAGGCTGGAAGAAACCAAGGAGATCTGCGCATGGATGCCGGGCCAAGTAGTTCGCTGCGACCGGACTGGCCCCGCAAAGCGTGAGCGGGATGGCGACGATGCAGGGAGGCATCGGTCTGCTGCTGACCACCGCGCTGGTGACGATCCCACCCACCGCTGCGTACTTTTTCCAGGGCACGCTTGGCAGCTACATGGCCTACTCGGTGTTTGGCGGACATCAGGGCGCAGGCCAGCGACCGGGAGAGCAGGGATACCGCGGGCAGGCTCCGCCGCCCACAAGGAACGACGGAGACGCGCCGCCCAATCCGTCACCCCCAAACGTACTCATGCCCAGGATGTCCCCGGGCGCAGAGGCCAGCTTGCAAGGGAACCAGGATGTCCCCAAGCGCGGCGAAACACCGAATCGACTAAAGGATTGAAAGATGAGAATGAAGGCTTTGATGGTGATCTGTCTGAGCGCATGCACCGGTCAAGCCTCGGCGGAAGGCGGATGTCCGCCGGGCGAGGTTCCCTACAACACGCCTGCCGCGCGGCAGTGCGTACCCATGGGTGGCGGTTCTTCGTACTCGTCCGGGTCGGTCTGGGAGAGGCGCTGGGGCGCGCTGGCCGAAGACTTCGGCGCCTCGGGAAGCGCCGGCACGGGGCTGTCCGCCAACGCAGTGACCAAGTGGGGTGCCCGAAGGCTCGCGCTCAAGCAGTGCCGCGCCACGGGCGGGAAGGACTGCAAGATATGGACGTACTACTTCGATCAGTGCGCGGCGCTCGCCAGGGGGGACGTGGCCTCGTCCTACGCAACGGACATGACAATTGAGTTGGCCACTGAGACGGCCATGCAGCGATGCAACCGAGGCGGAAGCGGCTGTCGCATCGAGCGCGCCGAGTGCAGCGACCCGGTGCGAATCCAGTGAGGCGTCAGATGTGTGTGCTGATCGGGCTGCGGGGCTGGATGACCGCGGGACTGATTGTCGGGGTGGCGACTACTGGGGCTTGCCATCGACTGTCGAGCGTGAAAGGGGAACCCAAGTGCGAGGTTAACGTGGCGTGCGCAGAACCGACAAAGATGCTGCCAAGTTCGTCTACCCCGCGCACGGCACAGGCCAATGATCTGCAGAGGACCGTCCCTGATTACCGGCCATCGTTCTCGGCTTGTGTGGAATTGTCCGGTGGTGTGACCTCAAGCATGGTGGGCTGTATTGAGCAAGAGTTTCGGTACCAAGACGATCGCCTGAACCGTAACTACCAGCGTCTTCGCGAGATATTGCCGGCGGACAGCTGGCGATCGCTCAGAGAAAAGCAGCGCGCATGGCTTGCCATACGTGATGAGCCATGTGAGAGGGATTCGGCGGGAGGTGGCACCAGCCAGATGCTTGAGGATGCCAGTTGCGGGCTGGATCGCACGGTGCGGCGTGCCGACGAACTTGGTCGCCTGATTGACGGGCAGGGTCTTGGAGGGACAGAGCGTTGAAGGAGCGATCCAACGCGACTCGTGTA
>DASWQJ010000297.1:0-2136 GCA_036403795.1 Stenotrophomonas sp. | reverse complement strand
CAGCGTGCATCGACGCGAAGTGCGCCGTGTGTACTCAGGTTGAAGTCCACGCCCACATGCGCGGCCAGGCCCCAGGCGTCGTCCAGGTGCAATCGTCCGCCGGCCAGCGCGCCGGTCGCCTTCTCGCTGAAGAAAGTGGTGTAGTTCAGGCCGGCGCCGACGAAGGGCGAGACCTTGCCGCCACCGTTGAAGTGGTATTGCAGCGATAACGTGGGAGGCAGCTGCTTGGCCGTGCCGACGCGGCCCAGGCCCTGGATCGACAGCTCGTGCTCGAACGCCCAGGAAGCCAGCAGCTCGATGCCCCACTGGTTGGCAACGAAGTACTCGGCGGTGACCGTGGGTTTGACGTCGCTGCCCACGCGCAGCGGCAAGGTGCCGCCGGCGAGCTTGCCGTTGTCGGACGTAGGATTGACCTGGTGCACGCCGATGCCGGCGGTCCAGTCACCCCTGGACTGCGCACTGGCAGGGGCCGACACGGCCGCGCTCGCTAGCAGGGCGGCGACGGCAAGGACGGCAGCGGCGCGGGAAGGGGGGCGGGCGGGGGAGCGTGTGATGCGCATGGCAGGTCTCCGATGACGGGGGTTCGTGCGCAGTTTTCCGATTCCTTCACGCATTGGCCTTGATCTCGATCAAAGGCGTGCGCGCACGTGGGCGCCGGCGGGATGCTGTGTGCCTTGGGGCGTCCCACCCCGCGCCGGGCGCGCCGGCCTCGCCTGCTAGAATGGCGGCCCCTATCCATCCGCCGCGCTGGCGCGGCCGCAGGAGTTCGTGAACATGGCAATCAAGGTCGGCATCAACGGTTTCGGTCGCATCGGACGCAACGTGCTGCGCTCGGCGGTACAGAACTTCGGCAACGACATCGAGATCGTGGCCATCAACGACCTGTTGGAGCCGGACTACCTGGCCTACATGCTCCAGTACGACTCGGTGCATGGCCGCTTCGATGCCGACGTCAAGGTCGAAGGCAATACGCTGGTCGTCAACGGCAAGAAGATCCGCCTGACCCAGGAGCGCGACCCGGCCAACCTCAAGTGGGACGAGGTCGGCGCCGAAGTGGTCCTCGAGTCGACGGGTCTGTTCCTGACCAAGGAAACCGCGCAGAAGCACGTCGATGCCGGTGCCAAGAAGGTCATCCTGTCCGCGCCGTCGAAGGACGACACGCCGATGTTCGTCTATGGCGTCAACCACAAGACCTACGCCGGCCAGGCGATCGTGTCCAACGCCTCGTGCACCACCAATTGCCTGGCGCCGCTGGCCAAGGTCGTCAATGACAAGTGGGGCATCAAGCGTGGCCTGATGACCACCGTGCATGCCGCCACCGCCACGCAGAAGACCGTCGATGGTCCGTCCAACAAGGACTGGCGCGGCGGCCGCGGCATCCTGGAAAACATCATTCCGTCCTCGACCGGCGCGGCCAAGGCAGTCGGCGTGGTGATCCCCGAGCTCAACAAGAAGCTCACCGGCATGAGCTTCCGCGTGCCGACCTCCGATGTGTCGGTGGTCGACCTCACCGTCGAGCTGGAAAACCCCGCCACCTACGCCGAGATCTGCGCCGAAGTGAAGGCACAGAGCGAAGGCGCGCTGAAGGGCATCCTGGGCTATACCGAAGACAAGGTGGTCGCTACTGATTTCCGCGGCGATGCGCGTACCTCGATCTTCGATGCGGAAGCCGGTATCGCGCTCGACAGCACCTTCGTCAAGCTTGTGTCCTGGTACGACAACGAGTGGGGCTATTCGAACAAGTGCCTGGAAATGGTCAAGGTTGTTGCAGGCAAGTAAACGCCAGCGTTGATGGCAGTCACATCAAGACCCCGGTCGAAAGGCCGGGGTTTTTTTGTGGGTCTTCTGCCTTTCGCTGGGCGTTTTTGATCGCGGCTTGCGAGTTGGGGTTTTTGGCCCTCTGGGCTGTTGCTGGGCGCCAGTGATCGCGGCTTGCGAGTTGGGTTTTTGTTGGGGGCGCGATGGTGTTTGGCGGTTGGTTTAAGTACTTACGGTGCGGGCCCCGACCTGCCGGGATGGTGGGTCGCGGTTCGAGCGGCCATCCATGGCCGCACTCACCGCCGTGGGCCATCCATGGCCCACTGACCCACCACCCCGCCAGCTCGGCGCATGGCGCTTTGAGTTTCCCACTTCGAT